>JBNKZP010000096.1:0-6117 GCA_050301675.1 Puniceicoccaceae bacterium | reverse complement strand
CGGCAAGTCCGTAGACTTCGAGGCGATTGCAGGTATTTACCACCAGAGACTCCTGGATCGTTTCGAGTGAGTGCAGTTCCTTCTGAAGTGCACTCACTTGTTCGGAGGTCAGGGACAGATCTTCCCGTTCTGCAAGGGAAGCTTCGTGGTGGGTGCTAGCCAGCACAAATAATGATTTCAATACATCACTCATTTGGACGTGGGTTCATCCAATGTTTTGTTGGAGTTCAATGTCGACTTTGGAGGTTCTCGTTTTTCATTGCGGGCGGATTGCACGGGCCAGAGTGAAGCAATTGCAAAGATGAAAAGTGCAATTGATGCGATTGCATGTCTGCGGGTGACCAGTTGTTTCCGAATGCGCAGGATTACTACAGTCAAGTAGCCGATCCATAAAAGGCATGTTGACAGCAACTTCGAAAGTGGCACGCGATCCGGATAGTTTATCCAGAAAATGAAACCGAAAGCGAGTGCAGCGCTCAGGACGACAACGCCACTGATGAGCAGTCGCTTGGCAACCAGATCCAGGGATTGAACCGAGGGTAGATATTCGTACAGGCCTTTGAATTGTTTTTTTTTCAAGCCATGTTGTTGGATTAGAAACATGCAGGAAACCAGAGCAACAATGGCAAAGATAGCATAGCTGAAAATAGCCAACGATGCGTGCAATTCGATCCATGGGTCGCCTTGTGTGTGTTGCACCTCGTAAGGCTTATCCCAACTGGGAATCAGCAGGGACAAAATTGAAAGACAGCTTGCCAGACCCGCAGTGAAAAGCCCAAGTGATCTCAGGTGAAACGCTGTGCCTATAATGAAATAAAGCAGGACGAGCGCCCAGGTGATGAACTGAGTGATTTCGAACAAGTTACCAAGCGGGCAGCATTTCACCTGAATGCCACGCAAGTTGAGCCCCAGTACTTGAAAGATAAATCCGCTCAGCAAAAGAGTAAGTATAACGGATTGAGGATACGGCTTGCGGCGCAGCAAAGTAATTATGCCAAAAAGAAATGCGCTCAGATAAATAAACGCTGCTATGGAAACGGCGCTGCGTGCTGTTGTAGCTATCTCCTCAAACATATTATATTGAAGTGTCCTATCGGTTATTTGAGCAGTTTTGGACCTTTTGAATAAGCATTATCCTATGCCACGATTGCCGGTGGTGTGGCATGTGCTGTTTTGAAAGCTCCGTTTTTCCAGGCGTCAACTTTATCACTGAGAAATTTGATAAACCGTGGATGATTGTTTAAGCAAGGAATTTGCTCGAAGTCTTTGCCGCCTGCTTTCAGAAAAGACTCGCGGCCCTCGCCGGCGATTTCTTCCAGTGTTTCCAGGCAATCAGCGGTAAATGATGCGCAGATGACCTTGACACGTGTTTGGCCTTCTTCAGCGAGTTGCTCAAGTGTCTGATCGGTGTACGGTTGCAGCCAGGGCTCGCGACCGAGGCGCGACTGGAAAGTCATCATATATTTGTCTTTGGGAATTTGCATCGCAGTGACAAACTTTTCGACGGTCATTGCGCACTGATGGCGATAACAGGTCGCATGAGCGGGATGGCAGATATTACAGCAATCGTGAGTGGTCATGCAATGATTGTGTGAGGGATCACCTTTTACCAGATGTCGTTGCGGGATGCCGTGGAAAGAAAATACCAGTTTGTCAAAATTACCGTCTTCAAGCGAAGGTCTGGATCGTTCCACCAACGCTTCAATGTAGCCGGGATCCTGATAGAAAGGTGGCAGAAGGGTGGTTTTGAGATCAGGCTTAAGCTTGCGCACAGAATCCATGAGGTGAACAACAGCGGTTTCATAGCTGGACATCGCATAGTGCGGGTACATCGGAACAATCAGGATGTCCTCTACACCTAGGTCGAGGAGTTCCTTAAGTGCGCTCTCAGTGGAAGGATTGCCGTAGCGCATACCCAGAGCAACTGGAACGTCCACCCGCTCACTCAGCGCTTTCTGTTGCGCCTGGGAAATCAGAATCAGCGGCGAGCCATCTTCACGCCAGATGCTCGAATAAGCTTCGGCGGATTGCTTGGGTCGGGTCGGCAGAATCAGGCAATTCACCAAAAACCAACGAATCGGGAAGGGTGCGTCCAATACCCGACCATCCATTAAGAATTCGCGCAGATACTGTCTCACATCACTGACTGATGTGGAATCAGGCGAACCGAGATTAAGTAATATTACACCTTGCTTGTGCATAAATTAGAGAAGGTTCGATGTACTCGATTTGTCAAACCGAAGCGCGAGTGCAATTTTAATTTGTAGCAAAAATGAATGATCCTAGAAAACGCAGTTAAGCCCACGAATTACACGAATAAGCACGAACACTAAGGCTCTGTAAAAGAGTTTTTGGTAAACTATGTCTATCCGTGTACATCCGTGCGATCTGTGGTTAAATTAATTCTTATCTTTGGTTCTTTGGGCTTGAGCAAAGCGAGCATGAGTCAAAGTATTTTCAGATTTTTCCAGAAATGGTATGACATAACTTTAAATTGGCCTTGAACACAGAAGTAAACTTTAGAGCAAAGGATCCATTGCAATATGTCCCGCTGGTGCTTGCGGCTGCAGAAGCATTGCCAACCTTGGAATCGATTCAGGATATTCTGGAGCAGGCTGCTTCAGCACAAGAGCGTGGGTATTTCCTACCGGACGAAGATGAGCGGTTGCGCGAGGTTTATGCTCAATATCTGGCCATACGTTCCGGTTTGTTTGAATGCATTTATGCGATCAGTGGTCAGCGCCTCTCGGTCAAAGATGCCGTAACCCGATTGCCGAATTTCATCATCGCTTATGCGGCAGCCTGCCTTTTGGTGCGCTCTGCCAGTTTTATTGTTGAGATAGCGACGAAAAATCCGGTGGGGCGCGAAAAACTGGATGAGCCGGAGCCGCGCTACGGTCTGGAAGCAAAGAATTTCACTCGCATTTATAAAAGTCTGACATCACCGAGGAATTGGTGGGGTTTTTATGAAGCGGTGCGTTTTTTTCAAGAGCACCGGGATGAGGTATTAGCGTATCGGGAAGATGCTGTTTTGAATCCGATGGTAGAGTTGCTACTTAAAGAAGAGATTTCGTTTGTGGCACGCAGAAATGATTTTTTGAAGTGGCGACTGGGCTATCGGATTCATTCGTTTGTGCGGCGAAATCATCTGGGTTACAGGAAAATAATGTTTGGATTGTTTAAGATGAGTGGCAGCAAAATCGCGGATCTAAAGCAACCCTTTACAAAACCTGCAGGAATCGGTAAGCGTGTGACGTCAGCAGTACGCGAGCGATTAAAGTCTTTTCTCAGGCCCGGAGACGTTTTGGTAACACGGCATGATGACGCGTTGAGTAGTCTCTTCCTTCCCGGGTTCTGGCCGCATGCTGCCTTTTATTTAGGTAGTAATGAGCAGCGCAGTGCGCTGGGTGTGCGATGTGATACTGTGATCGAAGATGATATGTTGTTCCTCGAAGCAAAAAAGGATGGTGTTAAATTACGCCCAATTGAAAATACCTTACACGTGGATGCTTTTGTCGTACTGCGTCCTTTATTAACAGATGCACTAAAGGCAGACGCGATCTCCCGCTGTCTTAGCCATGCGGGAAAGCATTATGACTTTGTCTTTGATTTTAGCACATCTGATCGACTGGCCTGCACTGAACTCGTGTACCGCTCGTATCATGGTGTGGGTGAAATTGCCTTTGAACTGGAGTCGTATGCCGGACGTTTTTGTCTTTCGGCTGAAGCTCTGATTAACCAGGCCGTCGGGAATGCTTGGTTTGAGCCGGTTCTGATCTACGGTGTACCGGGAGATGATTGGATCGAAGGAAAAGCTTCTCGGTCTGTTCTACGGCAAAGTTTTGAGTCTGTTTTCTAGCAACTATTTCACTGATGACACCGATAATAGTCATTCGCCATCCTAAGGAACGGCGCAGCAAGTGCAGTCTGACTCCCCTGGAAGGACGTGCAGATATTCGTTTCTGCCGCGCTCGACCGGGATGGACGTTTGATGCGACTGGCTTTACAGTACTTGCCTTGGGGGCGCCTGTTCTGTCAGCGGAGGATTGCGGTCGCTCACTGTTGTTGCTGGATAGTACCTGGCGCCTGGTGCCTCAGCTCAAGGCCTGTCTGTTGGGGGAGGGTGTATGTCGCACTCTACCGGCGGTGCCGAGCGCCTACCCGCGGACAAGCAAGATTGCTGAAGATCCAACAGGAGGACTTGCTTCAGTGGAGGCTTTATTTCTGGCAAAAGTACTTTTGGGTGAACGGGATGATACTGTGCTGGCAAATTATCACTGGCGCTCTCAATTTCTGGAAAATCTGGAGCGGCACGGTATTTGCTAAATAGTTAGATCAATATAATGGATTGACTGATGAGGCTCTCACTTTGCTTATAGAGGCCATGAAGATTAGGAAAATGCATTTGATACTCTGGACGTTCGTTGCTGTTTTTACCGGGTGGGCAACAGGCTGTGGCGGCTCAAACGAGAATCCGTCAGAAAATAGTTTCAGAGATAGCCTGGAAGAACCTTACACAATCGTTTGCACGATTGGAATGATTACTGATATTGTCCGTAACGTTGCCGGAGATCACGCTCAGGTCAGAGGGATCATCGGAGAAGGAGTGGATCCGCATTTGTACAAGCCAACGCGTGGCGATGTGGTAGCGCTAAGCAAAGCTGATGTTGTGTTTTATAACGGCCTTTTGCTTGAGGGCAGAATGACAGATGTATTGGTACAGGTTGCCAGTACAGGTAAATCCGTAAAAGCTGTTACCGAAGCAGTTCTTGAAGATGCAGACTATCTATTGGAAAAAGACGACTCTTCGGGGCATATGGATCCACATGTATGGATGGATGTACAAGGATGGATACAGGCGGTTACTGTTGTTGCTGAAACTTTGTCTGCCTTTGATCCGAAGTACGAAAAAGAATATCTTGCCAATGCGGAACAGTACATTGAAAAACTGGAGGTATTGGACACTTATGCAAAAAAATCAATTGCCTCAATACCGGAGTCGCAACGCGTTTTGATCACGGCACATGATGCCTTTAATTATCTTGGTCGAGCCACCGGGCTGACTGTCAGGGGGATACAGGGCCTCAGTACCGAGTCTGAAGCCGGGGTGCGAGATCTGGAAGAATTGATCGACTTTATTGTTGAACAAAAAATACCGGCTGTCTTTGTTGAAACATCAGTAACTGATAAAAATGTACGTGCTTTGGTCGAGGGAGCCACTGCACGGGGACATGCCGTGAAAATTGGCGGATCACTTTTTTCTGATGCGATGGGTCGTCCGGGCACTTACGAAGGAACTTATATAGGTATGATAGATCATAATGTGACAGTAATCACACGGGCGCTTGGTGGAATTGCCGATGAAAGCGGTATGCAAGGTAAGCTTAAAGTTGATTCACACTAGATTGTTTTCGTTAAGACACAAAGAGATTAAGATGAAAAAGAAAATAAAAACTATCACTTCAGTAGCAATCGCAACTTTGAGCTGTTTGTCCTTCGTTACAGGTTGTCAGACGGCGTCTCAGTATAATTTTGAGTCTGATCCTGAAGTGGATTTCTCGTCCTACAAGACGTTTGCGCTGATGCCGCTCCCTACGCAAATTCCAGGTGCAGAGCCTGATTTGATGCTGCATGTTGGCAATACCGTAAAGTCGACTCTTGAAGATGCGCTGAAAAACAAAGGTTATACGCAGGTCGATATTGCTGACGCTGATTTCACGGTCAATGTTACTGGCAAAGTCGTACCAAAAGTCGATATCAGCGATTTTGGTTACCAGCCCTATAACACTTATCCATCGACAAGGCGCTGGGGCTATCATCATCCTTATACTTCTGGTTACCGGAATGTCTATGTTGATGATTACGAAGAAGGCACACTCATTGTTGAGATTTACGACGCGAGTACCAAGAAGCTCGTATGGGTTGGTTGGACGAGCGCCCGGCGTGATCCTGCAGGTCCAAACCTAGAGCTAATTGCTGAAAAAGTGCGTGGCGTTTTAGCCGCATTTCCGGAATGCTCAGTAAATATGCAGGACATCTGATGTAGGTTACAACGTTACAGGGCCCCGCAATCAAAGCAGAAAGCCTGAAAGCCAGAGAAACGCTATATCTCACGCG
>JBNKZP010000095.1:0-6201 GCA_050301675.1 Puniceicoccaceae bacterium | reverse complement strand
CGCGATATGACCAGATCTGCGGCAGAGACGACATCACCCATCTGATCCGAGAAAGGAACAAATTTGACTGAATCATCCGCACTTACAAGATGTTTGAACTTAACAAAGCTGTCCGGAGTCTTGCCAGGGCCGGTCACACAGTAGACTGATAGTTCCATCTCCCGCAACGCTTCGAGATTTTCAAAGACCCATTGATTGATTGCGCTGGCTCCCTGACTGCCTCCGATTACGACCAGCAATTTATTTTTTACGGTGATTCCAAGGCGTTCCCAGGCCTCTGATTTGAGGCAGTGTTTGATTTCACTGCGCACCGGATAGCCAAAATATCTTATTTTCTGTGTTGAGACACCTTTAAGGAAAACACTTTCCGGCAAGTATATCCGAACCGCCAGATACTTCAGTAATCGAACAGCTTTGCCCGGGTAACAATTGGCTTCATGAAGTGCAATCGGTATACGTTGAAGACGGGCCGCCAGTCCCAGGCCGACTGAAAGAAACCCGCCAAATAAAATGACAAAGTCGGTCTTTTTTTTACGCAACAATTGATACGAATGAATGAACCCGGCAAACAATCTCCAAAAGAACAAGGCTTTCCTTAACAGGCCTCCGGAAAATCCCTGACCGGGTGTTTTATGAAATTTCAGATGCGGATATTTTTTGATCAGCATCGAATCTACCTGCTTTTTACTGATCAACAATATGCAATCGTGCCCGCGCGCCTGCAATTTCTCAGCGAGCGCGATTCCGGGCGCCAGATGGCCACCTGTACCGCCACATGCGATTAAGATATTACTCATAGTTCACGCTGCCTTGGCATTTCCGGCAATTCCCATGTGCGAAAACCATTGAGGATAATACCGATCAGAATAAACATAAAAACCAGATTAGATCCACCATACGAAATGAACGGAAGCGACATTCCTTTCGTGGGCAGACAACCTGTAACCACACCAATATTGATCAATGCCTGCAGCGTGACGAACAGCAAGGCTCCAATAACCAGCAAGTACTGATATAGACTGGGTGCCCGCCGTAGCTGCAACACACCGATATAAAACAAAAGCATGAACAAGATGACGACTCCTATCGTGAAAATAAGACCCAACTCTTCACCAACGATAGAGAAAATAAAATCCGTGTGCGCTTCGGGCAAAAAGGCCATTTGCTGGCGGCCTGCCCCCAGGCCCACGCCTTCAACACCACCTGCTCCGAAAGCAAGGATACCCTGCCATAATTGATAGGAACTATCGCTGCGATTACCCTCAACATCCAGAAAGGAAGTGATCCGCTGCAAGCGCACCGGATCTTGGTAAACAGCTGCGGAGAACACAACAATCGCCAGGATAGCTGTAGGAATCAGGAACTTCAGTCGAACACCCGCCAGATAAAGCATCAGCCCACCGACAGTTCCACACAGGAAGGCTGTGCCGAAGTCCGGCTCGATTATGATTAATCCACAAATAACTGCCAGCATGCCGCACGGAATGATATACCCGCGAAGTACATCATCCAGATAGCGTCGATTAGCCGCAAGATAATGCGCCAATGCAAAAAGCAGACCGAGCTTACCAATTTCAGAAACTTGCAACAACATGGGCCCCAGATTGATCCAGCGCTGCGCTCCATTGACCCTTACACCGATGCCGGGTACCAGAACCAGAATGAGCATGAACACTGCACCACCTGTCAGAAAATATGCGTGCTTGCGTAGTGCAGACAGATTCACGCACATAGCTGCGCCACATGCAAACAGAGCTATCGCGAGCCAAATGAGCTGTTTGCGCAACAATAGTGTCGGATCCGTCGCTAATGATCTCGATGCACTGTAAAGAACGACCAGTCCGAGAAACGTAAGCGAAATGACAATCAGGATAATGAACACACCCGCAAGCGGAACCTTCCACAAAGCAGCCCGTGAAACAGTATGAGTACTCATCCTGCATCCATAAATTTAAGATGTTAAAGCTTTGTCAGATGCTCCCTGTTATTCGTCCAAAGGCACAACAGGTATTTCCTCAACATTTTCAAACATTGAGTCCGGATCAATCTCATCAAGCTCAGATTCGATCAATGGATCGGCTTCGATGACCCTTATTTCAACCGGTGCAGCAACTGTAGTGCTTTTTTTCGGCTGGATTACTGCTGGCGCTTCAGGATTAATTGACGTCGTTTTTTTCTGCACCTGGGGCTCGGTTGTTGTAACGTTGCTTTTCGGACTCACTTTTAACTCCTGCCCTACTTGCATTTTTCGCGGATCTGTAATTCCGTTCATCGCAAGCAATTCGACAGTTGTCATTCCATACTGACGAGCAATTGCTGCAGGATATTCACCTGCTTTTACAATGTGTACCGCAGTACTTTCAGGAGGCGCCGACGAAAACGTGCTGGTACTCAAGGAGCTTGGTCTACTGTAACCGGATGTGTTCCCATTTACTGGAATCGTAAGTTTTTCACCGACACGAATCACATCATTGTTTTTACCATTCGCTGCCTTGATTACGCTTACAGATGTATTGAACATTCTTGCAATTTTAGAAAGTGTATCTCCTCGAACCACTGTGTAAGTCTCGGCAGCCATATTGAATCCGGATGGCTGATAAGTATCCGCAGTGATTGTGCTGATCGTTGCAGTGCCTCCTTCAACCGGAATTTTTATCTGCTGACCGATTTTGAGTACCGAATTTTTGTTCAGACCATTTGCAGCATAAAGCTCGTCCACAGAAACATTATTGCGCCTGGAAATAGCCCAAAGACTGTCACCTTTTTGCACCGTATGGATTTTAAATGACGGGCCAGCTATTTCGACAGTTGATGACGCTGTATCCGTAAAAATCGGCGAGAGCTTTGGCGTCACTCCTTCAAATTCCGTGAACTCTGGACCGGGGCCAGTTGGAGCAAGTCCGTCCGGAGCGGAATCTAATCCTGCATTAAATGACGGATCCAGAAAGGAGTCAGTACTTCTGCCCGATGGCAGAGTATCCGTCGACTGATAAGTTTGAGTAGGAGCTTGCATCGTCATGCAACTGGGTTGAACAACCAGTATAGCAATGAGCACAATATGCAGAGCCAGGCCAAATCCGAGAGCTTTTGAAATTTTCATAATAGAACAAACAGTAGAATCTATGAGACTGAAATCAAGCAGTGCAATAATTATCCTTCAACTTAAAAATTGTACTTATAAAGGCATCTCCGCGTGCAGTGTATTTTGAGAACTGATCAAAACTGGCAAATCCGGGACTCAGTAGAACAGAAGACGGCGTATCTTGCAACGCGACTTCAGTGGCAGCTCGGACGGCCACTACGAAATCAGCATGTGATTCAAAACGAGCCCCTGTTTCACGAAAATGATTCGCTATTTCTTCAGCCACTTCTCCGTAAATAAAAATCATTTTTACTTTTGCAGCCGCCGACTCAGCAAACGCCTTTATCCCTCCGCCTTTACCACTCCCGCCGCAGATCCAGTAAATGTTACCTTTCAAAATATTTATAGCATCAAGCGCAGCCAGTGCAGCGTGGAAATTGGTCGCTTTGGAATCGTTCCAGAAACTCACTCCGTTCCATTCTGAAACCAGGCTTAATCGATGTGCTGCCAGCTGGAATGTGTTTGCACTGTTGATAAGTGATTCCATTGAAAATCCGCAATGAGTCCAAAAAGCCGCAGCCAAAGTAAAGTTCTCTGACTGAGGGCGCCTCCGAAACGGAGACTTGTCCGCCAGTTGTTCGATCCACTCTGAATCGTTTTCTACAACAAAAACATTCAGCGCTTTGCTAACTGTTGGATCAAAGGCACAAACATCGGCTCCCAGAAATGCAGGTGCATCTGTTTTCAGACATTCGATCAGATTTCGCTTGGCCGCAAAATATTCTTCCATCGAAACATAGCGATTTAAATGGTCCTCGGCAAAATTAGTCCAGATGAGCCCATCCAATTGAAGTCCCCGTGTCAGTTCAGCCTGAAATGAACTGATCTCACAGACTGCATAAGTTTCCTTCTGATTGGAATCCGCCAATATAAAATCACTTAAAGGTGTGCCAATATTCCCAGCTTCGATAGCGTTGTTTCCCAAATCCCGTAGCGCTTTAACAAGCAATGAAGTAAGCGTTGTTTTACCATTAGTGCCAGTAATACCGATCAGACGCCCGCGCCAGTGCAATGCCGCAAACCCAAGCTCGCTGTAACAAGGCTTGGAAGAATTTCCCACCAGAACACGCCAGGGATGCGTCGCAGCAAATCCCGGGCTGAAAATGAACGCATCAAACACGTCGAGCAATTCGTCGTTAAACTCAGAGGCATCACCCTGCCCACCTTCGTCAAACAGACATACGTCCAGGCCTAGCCCAATTGCCAAATACTTTGCCGAACGACCACTCACCCCGGCCCCGAAAACGGCAACCCGCCGATACTTCTCAGCTTCTTGATGTGTTAATGGATGGAAATTATCCGGCATGAATGCAGGCATGTCTCTAATGTTAGGGTTAGCAAAAACTTTAGTTTTCTTCAAATCGTACTTAGGGTTTCCTATCTTGGCCTGCCGGCAAGCATGTAATGCAAAAATGTAGCATTAAGCAGACGCTTCCGAGACTGCCAATCTCCGCATTGGCAGCGTCAGTTGAGCTTAGCACAGTTGCAAGAATCCTTTACGAATCAATAGAAACGACGTGATGCCAGACAGGAGTCCAGCAATTTAACGTCAAGTGTCAGAGCGGCTTAGCCGCACTCAGATTTTTTGGCTTTTCTGCCTAGTCTTTAGTCGCAAACTCACTTCCTTTGTGTACTGCCATTCTCTTTCTCCGTTGTTGAGCTAAGACCTGTCATAGTAAGTAATGGTAAAACAAAGAAATGTTCATCATCATCGTAAATTGTAACAAAAGTGCCTTTGGGAGAAAGTGATATATAATCACGATGAGGAACGTTATATTTCCTTCCATCTGCCATCATAAGACTGAAAGGTATTCCACTTTCGATTGCTGATTCGATTTGATTTCTAGTCATCTCTTAAAAATAGTTAAAAAACATGATTCCGCAAGACAGTTCTTTTGCCATTTTTATGCCAACTAATAGTAAAAGCCAAAACGCCCCCACCAACGCAAAGTATAGAGTGATGGACTTCCAGCAGCATCATAGTCGATGGTTAATCCTTTATTTGAATCCGTTTCGGATTTTGCAAAAACGTATTAAGCTAGAATTAGAGCTAATGAGGTAATCGAAAAAAAGATTTTAATTGCATCATTTGAAGAATTATTTCGGGTTGTTGGTGGAGTAGACATTGAGGATGAAAGTTTTTTAAGGAGGTAAACACTAATTCTTGAATTGAACCCTAAACCATCTGTTAATCTAACAGATTAATGAAATTAGTCTTTTTTAGAAAAATCTTCAAGCCTCTGATTACAAAAAACTTCTGTGTTTTATGAGTATTCTGTGGTTAGATTTCTGTGGTATGGCTATACAAACATTTTTAAACTTATTAAATCGGAATCCCAAATAATGCTCTCCTCACAACAACTTTTTGAACGCGCCACTCAACTCATTCCCGGAGGAGTCAATTCACCCGTACGCGCTTTTCGCTCAGTGGGCGGCACACCCTTCTTCACAGAACGTGCAAATGGCGGACATTTGTACACTGCTGATAAAAAAGAGTTAATTGATTTTGTCTGTACCTGGGGTCCGGCAATCCACGGTCACAATGATCCCGACATTCGTCAGGCCATCGCCAGAACACTTGAGAAAGGCACCAGCTTTGGCACACCGAATCCTTACGAAGTTGAAATGGCTGAGTTGATTGTTGCTAAAGTGCCGTCAATCGAAAAGGTACGCATGTGCAACAGTGGCACCGAGGCTACAATGTCTACGATTCGCCTGGCACGTGGCTATACCGGACGCAACAAGATCATCAAATTTGCCGGTTGTTTTCATGGGCATGTTGACTCGCTTCTAGTCAAGGCCGGGTCTGGTGCGCTCACACTGGGTAATCCCGACAGCGCCGGCATCCCACCCTCTTTTGCTGCCGAAACCATTGTTGTTGATTACAATGACCCCGACTCTGTACGCAATGCTTTCACAGTACATAAAAACGAAATCGCCGCACTCATCGTTGAACCTTTTCCGGCAAATTGTGGACTGATTTTGCCAGATCCAGACTATCTTGAACTGCTTCGCAAACTTTGTGATCAAAGTGGTACAGTGCTTATCTTCGACGAAGT
>JBNKZP010000094.1:0-6289 GCA_050301675.1 Puniceicoccaceae bacterium | reverse complement strand
TTTGGAAAATGTGGATATTTTTTGCGACGGTACTGCAGTACGTAAGGTCGGCAAGCTAACGCATAAAGTTTGCTCTGAAGTTGTTGATGAGTGGATGACTGTGAGTAACGATGAAGTGTCCGCAGCAGTTCAATTCCTTTGGGAACACCTACGTTGTATTCCGGAGCCTTCTGGCGCCATGGGCGTTGCGGGCATACTGCAACGCCGTGCCGAATTTGCTGAAAAACGCGTACTTAGCGTTCTGTGTGGCGCCAATATGGACTTTGAGCAGCTGGCGCTCATTTCACGGCGGGCTGCGGTTGGGGCATCGCGTCGACGTTTTCTGCAAATTGAGATCGATGAGAGACCCGGCGCGATGTATGATCTGTTAAGAAACATCCCACAAACAATTAATATTGGCGACTTTCAATACGGCAAGACTCACAGCAAAAGAGCAAGGCCGGTTGTTGGTTTTGATGTCGACCCGATTCAGTTCGAACTATTGAAGCAGTCACTCGACACTGGCGGGTACAAGTATCAGGATGTAACCTCGGAAACAGATGTTGTTTTTCGCCTGATACCTTACGAAGCATCTTTGCTGCATCTGCCCTGTTTTATAACATTGGAATTCCACGAACGTAAGGGTGCATTGGCCGAGTTTTTGAGTGCGATGAGTCCGCATGCAAACCTCTGCTATTTCAACTATGTCTATTCCGGTGAACGTGCCGGACGGGCATTACTGGGTTTCGAATTTGAAAATCTGGATCAGCGCGCCCAATTTACAAATGTTCTTGAGTCTGCAAAAAGTGCTTACCGGGCTTACGAGCTGATCTCTGAGACAACATTAAAGCGTATTTTGAGTTAGTTTTTCATGGAAACAACGTATTTGGTCTTAGTGGCGGTCTTGCCGATTTTTTTAATCATCGGTTGTGGTACACTTGCGCGATTATTGAGAGTACTCGATACAAGCGCCGATCTCAGTTTGATGAAACTAGTCATCAACCTACTCTACCCGGCCCTGATTTTCAGTTCCATCCTGGGCAACGATGCTTTGCGCCGACTGGAAAACTTAATTCTACCACCTCTTTTGGGTTTGGGAACTGTTGCTATAGGCTTTGCCCTTTCTATCTTCGTGGCCCACAAACTCAAGCTCGGAAGTCCGCAGGATTGTCGTACATTTTCGTTTATCACGGGCATCCATAACTCAGCCTACTTTACCCTGCCAATCGTTGCTTTGCTATTTGACTATGAAACAATAGGGGTGTTGCTGGTTTACAATCTTGGTGTTGAATTGGCGATCTGGATAATTGGCATTGGCCTGATCCTGCCGCAACAAAGCCCGACTTCGTTCTTAAAGCGTATTTTAAGCGCTCCGGTTGTTGCAATACTTCTTGCAACATGGCTCAATTACTATCGCTTTGATCAGGATATACCTAAATTCATATTTAAGGCAACTAAACTGATGGGGCAATGTGCAATTCCACTTGGACTGATACTTATCGGAGCAACACTTGCTGACTTCAAAACAAAGCTAAAGTTTTTTACCCAATTTAGAATTTCGTTCTGGGCATCAACCATCAGACTCGTTTTCCTGCCAATTATTTTATTGTCTATAGCATATCTGCTGCCGCTCTCGACCAAGATGGAACAAGTGATCGTCGTACAAATAGCCATGCCCTGCGCCGTTTTTCCAATTGTGCTCGCACAACATTATGGTGGGTCTTCCGAGATTGCTTTTAAGATTGTAGTTAGCACCACCCTATTGAGTTTTCTGACAATTCCCTTCTGGATTCAAACAGGGATGAAGTTATTTGGTTTGTGATACCGAGTTGAAGAAAGTTTTGCATGTGCCACCCCTCAGCGAGACTGCAAGCTTATCTTGTTAAGCTGATTACTGCGGCAAACATCCATCACTTCAGTTACGTGCTTTAACGGTACATTTTCATCTGCAATTAATAAAACCGGAATTTCGGGTGTTGCGTCGCCAATCAGGGCAATGGTTTGCTCAAACTCAGGCAGTTCGAGCAATTGATCATTCAGGTAAAGCTTTCCTTCGGGGCTTAGGGCGATAACGACACGTTCTCTGATTTCGTTCTTTCCTGCTGTCTTAATTTCCGGAACTGTGATGTTCAGTGTGCTTATCTGTTTGAATTGCATGGTCACCAAAAAGAAAAAGACCAAGACGGTAAGCACATCAACCAGAGGCACGATATTAATCGAGGGTTGTCGGCGTCTATGTGAGATCAGATGCATTGTCCTATATGCAATAAAAGGATTCCAGGATACCGAAAACCGTTCAATCCACAATCTTGTCCCGTTCGGATTTGGAAAGACATTCGACGCCTATTCCAATTCGAACGGATAACCATTCGATACGACGCGTGATGTAGGCGTGTGCTACGAGTGACGGAATGGCAATAGCGAGCCCTATGATCGTTGTATTCAGCGCCATGGCAATGCCACTGGTAAAAACATCCGGATTTGTCAGCCCGCTTTCAGCAAAAAAATTCCCAAATACCTGGGTCAGGCCAGTCACCGTTCCCAGCAGTCCAAGCAAAGGTGCAGCGCCAATGACTGCTTCAAGTAGGAACAGACCACGCTCCAGTTGGCTCACTTCCATGCGAGCAAATGCGATCAGGGCTTCAGCGTCGGGCTTCTGTTGACGATGGAATCGAACAATACGCCCCATGATCGACTTCGTGTCGCCTTCGACCTTGTCCGGCTCCCCACTAATGAATGAATCCACTATATGTGGTTCGATCACTTTGGCCGAACGAAGCGAAATCAACCGTTCTACTGTTATAAAAACAGCGAGCAATGAACAAGCCATTAGCGGGTAGATAAAAACACCGACATTTGCAAATAAATCCATGGAATATTTTTTGAAATCAATTTTGCCTTTTTATGAACACAATGCTTAACAGTATCAACCGATTTCGATAACGATTTGGATTTCGACTGAATGTATTCTATGTTTCATATTCGGCGGTCAATGCTCGATGTTCATTCCGGCTCTACCAAGTCGGGTTCTCATTGCATTTGCAGGTTAAGTGATTCAACTTGAATATTTCTATGATTGAGACATTTGCCTTTATAAATGAGGAGTTCCCATGGTTCTTCCAATTGCTAAGTTTTATTTTTGGAGCCGTTGTCGGGAGCTTTCTGAATGTTTGCATATACCGTATTCCGGAAGGTCGATCGGTTGTATTTCCGGGTTCGACATGTTCCTGTGGTCAGCGGATTATGTGGTTTGACAATATCCCGATCCTGTCCTGGTTGCTTTTGCGGGGAAAAGCACGTTGTTGCGGACAAAAGTTTAGCATACGCTATGCGCTGATCGAACTTTTGACCGGCGTGCTTTTTTACATTTCATGGCATATTCATCATCCAATTGTGGCGATAATAGGTTTTCTTTTCATTGCGTTCCTAATCTGCGCTACATTTATTGACCTTGATCATATGATCATACCAGATCGTTTTTCTGTTGGAGGCATGGTCATTGGTGTCTTGATTTCCATATTTTTTCCGGAGCTACATGGCCTGGAAGCTGGAAGTCTGGCAGCCAATATCAAATCCGGCATCATTTCAATGACTGGTGCATTGATCGGGGCAGGTCTGGTCTATTGGATTGCTGTCCTGGGTGAGATTGTGTTTCGCAAGCCTGCAATGGGAGAAGGCGATGTGAAATTCGTCGGCTTCATTGGAGCATTTTGTGGTTGGCAAGGCGCAGTCTTCTCTATGTTTGGTGGAGCATTTATTGGTTCTGTTATCCTGCTCCCAGTTCTTATTGTTGGGCGCCTGTTGAATCTGAAGAAAAACAAAGATTGTAAATCTGAGGATCCGGATAAAGCAGAGGATGAAGCTATTGAATTTGGCTCGCAGATTCCTTTCGGGCCAATGTTAGCAGCTGGAGGTCTGATTTATTTCCTGGGATTCAGTACGTACGTAGACGCTTACTTCGAAAGCTTCACATTTATGTTTATGAATCGTTAGAGGTTAAGATTTGCTTTGCCACTAATTATTAAGTTGTGATCTTTGATCATCTATGACCGAGGTTTTAACTATTTTCGTTCTCTTGCTCTTGCTTAAGCTGGGCACGAGCATTTTTTTGGATTGGATCAATATAAAGTACGTAAAGGCCCACTCTACTGAAGTGCCTGAGGGATTCCGTGAGTTTATTGATCTGCCGACGTACAAGCAATCAGTCGAGTATACAATTGCTAAAACGCGGTTTGGTCTGGTAAATGAAGTATATGATGCAGCGGTTCTTGCCTTAATCATTCTGACTGGTTTTTTGCCGTGGCTCTATTCCGAATTGAGCAGCTTTCTGGGTTATAGTGTCTGGGGGCAGGCGCTAGTTCTATTTTCGGTAATCGTTTTACTGGGGATTTTAAGTTTACCTTTTGATTGGTGGAGCACCTTCCGCTTGGAAGAACGGTTTGGTTTTAATAAGAGCACGCAAAAACTATGGATCGTCGACAAACTTAAGGGCTTGATCATTGGCCTGGTGATTGGCTATCCCTTGCTTACACTGATGATCTATCTGGTTGAAAGCGCTGGTGACCTCTGGTGGGTTTGGGGCTTTGTTGTGTTGTTCCTGTTTCAACTCGTGATGGTGGTTGCATATCCGATGTTTATAATGCCATTGTTTAACAAAATGGAACCGCTTGAGGAGGGTGAGTTAAAAAAGCGACTGTTTCATCTGGCAGACCGTACCGGATTTAAGGCACGGACAATTCTGGTTATGGACGGCAGTAAACGTTCGGGGCATTCGAATGCTTTTTTTGCCGGGTTTGGACGTTTCCGACGGATCGTTCTCTTCGATACTCTGATTGAACAAATGAGTCACGAAGAACTGGAAGCCGTGCTTGCCCACGAGATTGGACACTATAAAAAAGGCCATATCCCAAGAATGATCTTACTTTCAGGGCTGCTTACATTTGGTATGTTCGCATTGCTGGGATGGCTAGCGAGTGGAACCTGGTTTGCTGAGGCATTTCTGTTTAGTGCAGATGCTGCTGTTTATTTTGTGCCGGTTTTGCTTTTGTTTATGCTTTTAAAGGAATTACTAACATTCTGGCTTTCGCCCTTGAGTAGTCTTTTGTCACGCAAGCATGAGTACGAAGCAGATGCGTTCGCTCGGGATGCAATGAATTCGGCAACACCATTAGTGCAGGCATTACGCAAATTGCACAAGAAAAACCTAAGCAATCTGACGCCACATCCTATTTACAGCCGATTTTACTATTCGCATCCGACTTTGCTAGAGCGAGAAAGTGCATTGAACGCAAATCAGTAGCTACTCCGGCATATGGTTTTTGTATGGCAAAAGTTAAAGGTCTGGAGCATTGCGTTTTTACTGTGCCAAAGCCTGTTGGCTGGTGAATCAATCCGTTTGGCGACTTATAATTTAAACAATTACCTAGTGATGGATCGCACAGTGAAGGGGGTCTGGCGTAAATCATATCCCAAACCGGAATCCGAGAAAGCTGCAATTCGTAAAGTAATTCGGCAAGTGATGCCGGATGTTCTGGCGATTCAAGAAATCGGCCCGCACTCTTTTCTAAAGGAGCTTAAAGCAGACCTGGCTCAGGAGGGAGTTGTATATCCACATTCTGTACATATGCCAGGAGATGACCCGGTACGGCATTTGGCAATACTTGCTAAGATTGCGCCAGTTGAAGTAGTTCAACATCAGGATTTGGCAATAAACTATCAAAACCGAGATACGTTTGTAAAACGCGGCATGCTGGAGCTTTCTTTTGCAAGGCCTGATGGTAGCATTTTTAAGTTGTTTGTTGTACACCTCAAAAGCCGAAGGACCAATGTGAAATCAGATCCAAAATCACAAGAACGCCGCACGCTTGAAGCTGAAGCCTGTCGGGATAGAATTATCGAACGTACTTTCGACATGAACATCACGAATTTTGTAATTGCAGGAGATTTTAATGATCATCCCGAAAGTGCGCCATTGCGGCGGTTTTACAACCGGGGAGAGTTGACAATCGGAGCGCTGGTTCCAATTGCAGACTCGAGAGAAGAGAGCTGGACGCATTACTATAAGCGAGAGGAAGTTTATTCCATGGTCGATGGCTTCATCGTGTCAGCATTACTCTTTCCAAGGATTGAGAATATGCATGGTCACATCAACGATACACCCGGCACACTCGAAGGGAGTGATCACCGAATGGTTTATCTGGATATTATAACCGAATGACATACCTATTCTTACGGTTAACTTTTTTAGCGCATATCTGGCAATATTGCCTCTCTGGCAGAACCACTTTTCAGTAATCCTTTTCTATGTTCC
>JBNKZP010000093.1:0-6302 GCA_050301675.1 Puniceicoccaceae bacterium | reverse complement strand
GCTCCGGCCAGAGTTAGAGCACAAATTGGATCACCTTCTTCCAATAAATGAAGGCTTCGCTCCATTTGAATTAATGCAATTCTTCTCTTGGTTAAACTGGCCCGTTGTTTCTTCATTTAATTGACCGAACGTTACGTGTGACCTGCGCGGGACTACCAACGTCAGGCATGAAAATTGTGCGTTTTACCGCGTAGATGCTATGTGGGGGTTGTCATCCAAAATATAATCCTTAGATCACCAAAAAAAAGGAGACATATGATGAACAACACACCCGCACATAGCGTTGATAAATTACTCGTTGCCATGGAGCTGAGCAACAGCAAATGGCTGCTGGCTTTCCACGCCGGCGACAGGATCCGCCGCAAGAGCATAGAGGCCCGTGACCGCAGACGATTCCTCAAGGAGCTGGCCCTCGCGAAGGAAAAGCTTGGACTTCCATCGGATATCCCGGTGGCCTGTTGCTACGAGGCTGGTCGCGACGGTTTCTGGATCCACCGCTGGTTGGAGAGCGAAGGCATCGAAAACCTGATTCTCGACCCGGCCAGCATCGAGGTGCCCCGCCGGAAGCGCCGGGCCAAGACCGACCGACTTGATGTCGAAAGCCTGATCGGCCTGCTGAAGCGTTATCTGGGCGGCGATCACAAGGCGTGCTCCGTGGTAAAGGTCCCTTCGCCGGACGAGGAGGATGCGCTGCGCATCGGCCGGGAACTCGAACGTATGAAGAAGGAGTGCAACATGCACACCAACCGGATCAAGGGCCTTCTGGTGCTGCACGGCATACCCATCAAGGGGACGCTTAGAGGGCTGCGAAAGCGGCTGGACTCGATCCGGCTGTGGGATGGATCGGAGCTTCTGTCGAACATCAAGGCGGAGCTCGAACGCGAGCTGGATCGTCTGGAGCTGCTGCTCGGGCAACGAAGGGCGCTCAAGGCCGACCGCAAGCGGCGGCTGGATAACCCGCAGTGCGAGGGGGACCGCAAGGCGGCGGAGCTGACCCGGCTCAGGGGCGTCGGCATGGAATCGGCGTGGCCGTTGGCCCAGGAGTTCTTCGGCTGGCGCGAGTTCCGCAACCGAAGACAGGTCGGAGCGCTGGCCGGATTGACGCCGACGCCGTACGACAGCGGAAACTCGCGCATCGAGCAGGGGATCAGCAAGGCCGGGAGTGGGCGAATACGAAGGATCATGGTTGAACTTTCATGGTCATGGCTGAAGTTTCAGCCGCAAAGCAAGCTGGCGCAGTGGTACGAGCAGCGCTACGGCATCGGATCGAAACGCTCGCGCCGCATTGGGATCGTGGCCCTGGCAAGGAAGCTGTTGGTTGCATTGTGGAAATTCGTAGAGTTCGGGGAAGTGCCCGAAGGAGCGATCGTATCGTAGAAGGGAAATCTTAACCGTCGTGATGAACTGTGTTTTAACATCTGGGCTGGCTGTGGACCGTAGTGGACCTTGGTCTGAAAAAGACCGGAGTCGTAGATTGGATTCGCAGCTAGGCCGGTTGCCTGACCGAAAGGCGCAAACAGCATTAGGTGGACAGGGGCCTCGAACCTCGCACGGATAGAAGGTTGTCCGCCCGGCATTGAATCCGGGGGACCCTCAAAGCAACCGGACAGTCTGGAGTTATTTTGGAGAGGATTTTATATGCCTAACGTTTGACATCCCCCATAGAAAGGTCCACGCGCTGGTTCGACATTTTTTTTAGTCAAACCACCATCCTAGAAATCCTGATGGGACAAAAATTACCAGCACGAAACTCAAGACAAAAGCTATCACATGAGTGATCAAAAAGGTGTTTACTCTTTTCCCTTTGTTTCTGTATGCGGATATAAAAATCCCAACTGGTGACACGAAGATCGTGATCAACAACAGTCCGAAAAAGAATGCAAATGCAATATCGCCGTGCACTGTAAGTGAGTGAGGTATCGATCCAGTTCCGTATGGATCATATTCAGGCCATTTCCCAAAAAATATATAAACACGTATTGCGAACGAATAGATAAGGAATAGAAGCGTTAGACTGGGAATTGAACCCAATGCAATGGATAGTCGTTTCATTTTTTCCTCTGTCGAACGTTACGAGTGACTCGCTTGGGAAACAGACTTCGCCTTCAAAACGGGCGTTGTTCAAGTAGGGTCCAGGATCTGGTTCGAATTTTAGTTTTTTAACTTTTCAAACTCTGCATAGGGTAATTTAAGGATGTGCCCTTTATCCGAACTTCGGAAAAACAAAATATGGTCTGTTTCATTAGTCCATCCAATTTCATCATAATGAATAGAAAATTTCGGCTGATGCTGTAGCCTCCACATATTCTCTCCGATCACTGCGTAGACTTGTAATATCCGGTCTATATGTCCCCCGGTGTATGCCATGACCGCAATCCGAACATCAACGCCGCTGCAGTTTAAGATATCGGTTTCCACGATACGAGGGTTTCCGTATTCACTAATGGCCAATTCACTCCAAACGCTTAGCTCCACTGGATCCCATACGAAAGGAGCGCAAGGGGTTTGATCTTCCCATCGCCGCCGCGCTCCATCCCAACCTCCCGAACCAATCAAGTACTCACCAGAGCCTCCAAGGTCGAAGCCAGATCCGAGCGAGACAGTATAGGAAACAATAGTTCCTTCATTGCTTTCCCTCACCGATAAGTCGTGAGCAATGCCCCCTCCCATTCCGCCGCAAAGTGTGATTACATTATCTTCACCTTCAACAAGCAACGTGTAGTGCGTGCCTGAGTCAATTCTGACAACAAACACTTGGTACGGGAAGTTCTCTAGATCGACTTCGTGAATAGAGATGTTCGACAATTCGCGAGTTCGCATTGCGACTTCAAGACCAGCAGCGCCAGATTGAACTGCTGCCTCGATATCAGCGACTTTATAGTGGGTTAAAGGTTGATTTGATGTACTCTTGAATAACGGAAGTATTTTGGCTGTCGTGGCATCTACATCAATTTTAGGTGGTTGGTCGCAACCAACAATGAGCATGCTTAAAAGCGATATTATTAGCGAATATTTCATTTCCATTTTTCGAACGTTACGAGTGACTCGCTTGGGAATCAGACTCTGCCTTCAAAAACGGGCGTTGTCCAAGTAGGGTCTACTCGCTGGTTCGACTTTAATTTCTATATATTATGAGATCATTCAGTTGTCGTCTCCCTGTGCTTAACGCAGGAATCGTGACTGCATCATCGGTCCAACTAATCTTTGGCTGAAGTATCAGATCACTGTCTTCATTCAATTTAAAATTTGGTCCTGAATTTCGCTCCCCTGAAAGCTGAACACGCACAATTATTGCTGGATCAATCCACTCATTGACAGGAAAGGCATGTCTTTTGGAAATTGTAAGGGTATCTCGGCCGTCAGGTGAGGTTGAGGTGAATACAGTTTTATAACTTAACCCTCCTTTGATAAGACTAGAAATCGTTGGAAGGAAAAACAGGAGGGCCAGTATGGTTCCAATTACAATAATCAATCTTTTAGGTATATTTCTTATCGCTGTTCCTAACCTGAAGGCTGACGGAATATGCTCATCTGGGATATGATAAAATGCACCTCTAACTGTTTTGCTGCAAAACATAATCAGTGCAATTATTCCTATTACTGTTCCGATCATGGGAATTAATAGGCTACTAAGAATTATAGCTACAACACAGTAGGAAAACTCTGTTCGCTGTTTAATTCTATTCCTAGCTTTACGAATCAAAATGATCGCTAAAATATTTCCCAGCATAGATAAGGTCTCTGGCAAAAGGAACATGCTCGAAAATTCTGAGCTTCTGCCAAGAATAAATAGAATTGGCAGAGTAGTTACAATGCCATAGAGCAGAAAGCCCCATGCACAAATGAGGTGTAAAGCTAGCAGGTTATAAACCACATCGATTCGCTTATTTTTGTTTTCAGTCATATTTAGTCGAACGTTAGGTGTGACCCGCCCGGGAATAAACCGTCGGGCATGAAAATTGTGCGGTTTGAACCACTTCGTTATTTCCTTCGGAAATTATCTATCGCTGCGCTTTCGGCCGCGTAAGGTCCACGCGCTTGGGGATTTGTCAAATCCTATTCGTTTCCTTTTTGAAAATAATCCAAGATGGCTACTACTGAAAATCCAAACAGAGGGATTAGGAATTGTTTCCAGTAGAAATTTGTGTTGGGAAGCACTTGAACAAATAGGGCGTAAATACCAAGCATTGCAGTTGCAAAAAGCCCTTTCTTCCCCAATGAACCAGGATGGTTTTTAAATGATTTGACGAATGTGATTATCGCTCCGATTGCTACTGCAATGATTGTAATAATTATGATGAATGGTATTCCGCTATTCATGATTTCTCCTTTCCCCCAACGTTATGGTTGACTTTCGGTGCGCATAACGAAAAGACCAATTCGACAGGTGTTTTCACCGTAAAGTCCAACCTCTGGTTAACCTGATTTATATAGCTGCAACGAATTCTATCAAATCAAGCCGCTATATTATTCCACTTCGCTTATAGCGTGTGGATCTGAGTCTTCTTGATCACAGAGACGGATCTCAAACATGATAATATTTTTAAGAATACCCTCCTGGAACTTCTTGTTTTCTTTAATCTCCCTCAGATAAACACCGGATTCCTCGAACCTCCCAAGACGTCTCAGCAACTCTCCCTTTAATACTTGGGCGGTTGAGTATCCCTCATCATCAACGGAATCTTCCTGCGCCAAATAAAACTCGAAGTGCTTCAGACTTCGTTCCATATCTTCCCTGAGGTGTTTCGCATTCCCTTCCTCCTGCCAAGATGCCTTCAGAAACGTGTGGCCGATTGTATCCGGGCCCTTACCTAAACCTTCAAAAAGGAGTCCCATAAGGAAGTAAGAGGATCTTTCCGCATGCTTCTTGTACTCATCTTTGGCAATGATTTCCCGACAAAGAACAAGTTCCTTCTTAGAAATTTCCTCATCATACATTACGAAGTGGCACTCTGGACAAACAGGAACTCGCCATGGTGCGGGCGTTGGTCCGAGAGGTTTGAGATCAAGACGCATGCCTGACTGGTAGCCGGAAGCATCAAGTATACAGGTGAAGGTGTGGTCACAAATCGAGCAAGTATTTGTTGTTTCTGCCATGGTATGAGCCAGTGAACTTTTGGTCATAAACAACATAGATATCAGAATTGTCGCTATCGTGATGTTTTTCATTGAGCGCCTCCTTTGTATTCATTTCTCAGCGAATCATGGTGGATGTGATGTAATAGTGATTAATATGTATGATTGGCTAACGTTACGTGAGAGCTGCGCCGGCAGGCGTAAGCTCCCCCGGCTAGCTGGGCTCAT
Source organism: Puniceicoccaceae bacterium (assembly GCA_050301675.1). Lineage (GTDB taxonomy): Bacteria > Verrucomicrobiota > Verrucomicrobiia > Opitutales > Coraliomargaritaceae > Lentimonas. The sequence goes on along the minus strand of JBNKZP010000093.1, from coordinate 998 downwards.
TCATTTATGGTTCTTTCATCAGCTTATTTCGGCGCAGACGGAAGAGAATTGCTCCAAGAAGGGAATGATGTCCGTACGGTACTACCAAAGGCAAACATATCAGTTGTATCGAACTTTGAGTCTGCCCCGGCCTCTTGCTTTGGATTCTACTGCTTTATTCCAACTGTCAATAATCTCCTTTTCCTCTTTTCGACGTTGCCTTATCCAACTGTCATACGATGGCGTAGCAGAACATGGCAGTTGTATAGTTTGCATGTGGCTTTGGTATTTTCCCGTCACCTTTTGAAACTCGCTACTGATGCGTACCGCTTGGGAATTGGAAATGTTGCTTGGTAGCGTTCTCAGCAATCGTGTGGCCTCAGACTTAAAGTCCGAAAAATAGCGATCTGCTTCTCGCATCTTCTGGTTCAGGATTTTATCAACCTTCTTACTCGAATCGCTGGAGGATGTCCGCTTGGCTTGCGATCTGGCCGGCGGCGCTACCTTCTCCGCTGGCTTAGGTTCGGACTTCCTCCATTTTGCAAAAAACTTCCTTGGTTTTTTGTCAAAACTTTTGTCCTTCGAAGAGGAGGCAGTGGTGATCGGACAATCTAAAACCTTGCCGTTTTTTTCAACTCTGATACCAGCTTGATCAATTGCTATGATGGTATATCCATCCATTTTATCATTAATACCGTAAAGATTACCATTAACTAGAGCCTTCCTTCCATTAGCTGATTTCATCGTGCCGGTCACGGTAATATCAGCTTGGGCAGAAGTAGCAAAAATGAGCAAAGTTCCGATAATTACAATGTATAGTTTCATATTTCTTATTTCCAACGTTACTCATGACCCGCCCGGGAATAAACCGTCAGGCATGAAAACTTGCTTGTCCTCCATAGCCTTGGCGGCGGAGGGTGCGATTTGAACCATTCGTTTCACTCATTATTTCTTTCAGAAATTATTTATCGCGTCGCTTTCAGCCGGGTAGGGACCATGCCCTGGTTGGCAACTAATTA
>JBNKZP010000092.1:0-6309 GCA_050301675.1 Puniceicoccaceae bacterium | reverse complement strand
GCTATTTCACTAGCCATTGTCAAATAACCTTTTAGTATCACAGCAAACCCGTTCAAACGCTCGCAACTGCGACTGTTCATCTTATGCGGCATAGCTGAAGAACCCACCTGACCTTTGGCAAAACCTTCGCTGGCGAGTTCATGTCCTGCCATGATGCGAAGTGTTTTGGCAAAACCGGAAGGACCGGAAGCAAGCCTTACCAGCGCCGAGACAACTTTTAAATCCAAACTTCTTGGATAAACCTGCCCAACTGCATTCAGTTTATTTTTTATGCCCAGATGATCCAATATGCTGTTTTCAAGTGCAACTACTTTGGATACATCTCCGTTAAATAATGAAAGCAGGTCACTCTGAGTGCCAACAGGTCCCTTGAGGCCACGGACAGGATATTCCTCAATCGTCTGATCAATCTCCTTGAAAGCCAGTAACAGTTCTTCACCAAACATAGCCAGACGCTTGCCGAAAGTGCTTGGCTGTGCGGGGACATTGTGCGTGCGAGCGGTTAAGGGCAGCGACTTCCACTCCTCTGCCCGATCTGCCAAGACCAACAAAGCGGCCATGGATTTATTACGAATGATTTTCAGAGCTTGAATGATTTGCAACTGCTCGATGTTTTCAGTCAAATCACGACTGGTAAGCCCTTTGTGGATCTGTTCATGCCCGGCGAGAGAGCAAAATTCTTCAATGCGTGCTTTTACATCGTGCCGGGTAATTTTTTCTCGGGCATTAATCGACTCCAGATCAATTGTATCCCTTACCCGCTTGTAAGCTTCGATTGCTTCCTCGGGAATATCCAAGCCCAATTCTCTTTGCGCACACATTATGGCGATCCAATAATCACGCTCCAACCTGATTCGCCCTTCTGCGCTCCAGATATCCCGCATCTGCTCGGAGGCATAGCGTTTTGCCAGTACATTTTGTATGCTTTTCATCGATATGGAAATTTTGAAAAAGCGCAGATGAAACTTATATTTTTATTTCATACGATCAAAAAAACAAAAAATAGGAAAATAATCTTACGAATTCATCGAACGGATGAAACAGCTAGTCTTCTGACTGGGTTGTTCCGGTGAGTGATTCACCGCCACGAACCCGTACCTTTGACAGAATCATTTGAGTCAATTCCTCTGCGAGTTCCGGATGTTCTCTAACGTATTGCTTTGCAGCTTCGCGGCCCTGCCCAATCATGTCACCCTTGTAAGAAATCCATGAACCTTTCTTCTCTAACATCTTATGTTCGACACCTAAATCCACGAGTGATCCCGAGTGGGAAATGCCTTCGTTGTACATAATGTCAAATTCGGTCTCTGTAAATGGAGGCGCTACTTTGTTTTTAACTACTTTTATACGTGTGCGATTGCCGACAACCTTGCCGGAAGTCTCTTTTATTTGACCCACCCGGCGAATGTCCATTCGCACCGAGGAAAAGAATTTCAGCGCCCGCCCGCCAGGTTGAGTTTCAGGACTGCCGAACATAACACCTATTTTTTCACGGATCTGATTAGTAAACAGCACGACACATTGAGTTTTACTGATCGCCGCAGTAAGCCGACGCATCGCCTGACTCATCATGCGTGCCTGTAGTCCGACGGTGGCATCGCCCATCTGACCGTCCAGTTCATTTTTTGAGACCAGGGCCGCAACCGAGTCGATCACTATTATATCAATCGCACCCGAACGAATCAGTGTCTCTGTAATATTGAGCGCATCTTCGCCACTTTCCGGTTGTGAAACCATCAGATTTTCAAGGTCTACGCCCACAACTTTCGCATAGCGAGGATCCAGCGCGTGTTCCACATCGATGAAAACGGCATTGCCGCCTTGCTTTTGCGCCTGGGCAATGGCACTTAGACAAAATGTTGTTTTCCCGGAACTTTCAGGCCCATAGATTTCACAAATTCGCCCACGGGGAAGGCCACCGGTACCCAAGGCAAGATCAATTGCAATCGAGCCTGTAGAAATGATATCTATTTCCATTTTAGCTGCTTCGCCTAGACGCATGATGGCTCCGTCACCAAATTGCTTATTGATACCGGAAATTGCCAGATCCAAGTTTTTGCGATCGGTTTCAGCATTACGCTCAGTTTTTTGTGTGGATGCTTTTGCAGACATAAATGATTATAGTTAAGGTTAAAAATTTATTAAAAGTTAGCTTGATTACACAGTTATCTATAGCAAGATTTAAATGATAATTTGTTCACTATTCATATATTTCTTCAAATGACTCCATATAACGAATATTTTCTTAAAATCCGATGGGGTACACTGAAGGTTGGGATTGGTTTAGATGGATTGGTATGTGCCCTTTTTGAAAACTGCTCGCAAGAAAAAATTAAGCAGGACACACATTTCTACAATACTTTCTTGAACTGGTTACAGGATTTTCAGAATTCCACTATTAACGATCGCTGGGCTGCTCTGTCACCCGATGGCACCGATTTTCAAAAATCAGTCTGGAAGGCGCTACTTGAAATCCCGTCAGGCAGCAAAGTCAGCTATAGCACAATTGCGAAAAGTATTGGTCGCCCCAACGCCTGTAGAGCCGTCGGTTCTGCCGTTGGCGCCAACCCGATCGCCTTGCTGATCCCGTGTCATCGTGTAGTTCCTGCTGCGGGTGGAATCGGAAACTATCGCTGGGGATCGGATCGCAAGCAGGCGATTCTCGAAATAGAAAGCGCTTGCAATGGCGACCTTACTCAACTTTTTGAAGCTGCATGATTCAGGAAATTTCCAAGAACCAGATACCTGATGGAGTTCGATATGCCCGACTGACTGGCAGATTGCTAGGTTTACTATTGATCTGTATGGGTGTGTTATCGCTCGTAGCCGGCTTCGGTGATTCGTTTGATTGTTTTAAAGCAGTTTACTTTGTTGTCTACGGTAGTTTACTCAATCTCCCATTTAAAGGAATGGCTGCGCGACTCTGGAAATGGTCGTTTGGTCTGTTGACTGCCAGTTCCATAGCTTTCGTTTTTGTAATGATTGTCTCTGTAATATTCGACTATATGGCTGCCGATGCACGCGGTGAACGCCTAGGAGTTCCTGGCTTTGAAGGCACACTTATATTTTTTGCTTTATTACAGGTGCCTGCATTACTCTTTCAGCGCAATCCGGATTTACTGGACTAATGGCCAAACGTTACAAGCACATCATCTGGGACTGGAATGGGACTCTGCTAGACGACATCGTACTTTGTCTGCGAGTACTCAATCGGCTTCTGGATCGACGTGGAAGAGCACCGATTACTCGGGAAGACTATCGCCGAAATTTTGGATTCCCAGTCATTCATTTTTACAAATATCTGGGATTGGAGACCGATGGAGACCATTTCCGGCAAGTAAGTCGAGAGTTTATCGAAGATTACGAAACTCATTGGTTCGAAGAATGTGCCCTGCATACTGAAGCTGCAAATGTTCTCGCGCAACTGTCTCAGTTGGGCATTTCACATTCAGTACTTTCCGCTGCCAGGCAGGAAGCCTTAAACACAGGCATACAACACTTTGGGATACACGAATATTTTTTAGGTCTGGCAGGCGCTGACAATATTTATGCCGAGGGAAAAGTTGATAAAGGACGTCACTGGATTCAAAGGCTGGACTGGGATCCGAAAGAAATCGTTTTAATAGGTGATACTGTGCACGACTACGAAGTTGCTCAAGCCATTGGCACAAGTTGTATTCTCATGGCACATGGACATCATAACTTTCAGCGTCTCAGAAAAACCGGTGTGCCAGTCGTACATTCATTGCAAGAACTAGTACCTTTAATTCAAGTGCCGTGCAACTGGTAAAATCGAAATCGTTATCGAAATCGTTATCGAAATCCAAGTCGAAATCGATTAATACTGTTGCCTGGCTCGATTTCGATTTCGTGGCGCCGTGATACTTTCAAACCCCTCCTTAGAATCGGTATAAGTCACAGCAGATGTGTCTCAAGACTTAGCGAGCTTGGCGGCTTGGCGAGAGCTATCGCATCCTTCGCGTATTTTGTTTGACTTAAAGTAACAAGCATCGTCTCATGACTTTATTCAAAGCAGTAAGTCCCTAAGTAAAGGAGACATCATGAACAACGCAGGAAAATCAAACACTCTAGTTGTGGCAATGATAGTGGCATCACTGCTAATATTGGGCTGTGGCGTTACATTAAAGAACATGACTGCGACATCTTACCCCTACGAGTCAACAGATCTGGTTGTTAAGGAACCCTACCTGTATACACCAGCAACACCGAATGCGATTATTCAGCGCTTGGGTGTCGCAGAACGTGGATTTTACCTTGAGGCAAAACCGAAACAATTCACGTCGATTCGCGGTGTCAATATTTTCGTCGATGGTACTCGATACCCAATGACGAAGATCTCAGACACATCTAAAGGCGGGTTGTATCACGTCGATTTGCCTATGAAATGCCAGGAGAATATAAATTACTACTTTAATGTGCAGTTGAGAAACTTTTTTTCGAATGATTCTGAACAACTTGGCAGTCCGCAAGAACCTCTAACTGTAAAAACCAGCGGGTGGGGCCACATGTACTGGTATAACCCAGGCGTGGCGCCACACCTGGACGATACTGTTGGGGCGCCGTTTGTCATCAAGCTGGACAAACAAACGAATGTAGATTCAGCAACGGTCGTCGTGGAAAATCTTCGCCCAGAGCGAGTTGCAATATATGGATTTAAGTTGGTCGACGCTGCAGGTACAACTCACAACGATGAATTTAAGCTTAGTGGTGTTCCAGAAAATGCCAGTGGACCGCTTGGGCCACCAGCTTCTCGCGTATATCTGGATTGCGGCGACTCGGTTGTATTAACCGTGAGCCACGTTGGTAATACGGAAGGTGCAGTTGGTGCATTTATGCTGTTAGCGGCAAACGAAAAGAGTACAGTCTTCAACAAGTTGATTTTCGTACAGGAAACTGATTTAACGGCGCCTTGAGTGCTGTACGAGTTTGGTAAACAGTCAGTTGCTTGAAGCAATCACAACTGCATTGGCTGCTATTACCGCCTTACTCTTGGTCTTAGTGGTAATCTTTAAATCCGTGTGTGTAAAGTTTTGGCCACAAAAAGGCACGAAAATGCGCAAAGACACTTCATTATGATTTTGTAATAGCATTATAGCTAAGCGTAAAATTACTTGTACATTGTAATGATTTCATCAATTGATTTTTCGTGGTTATACTCCCGTATTTTTTTGAGTGCTCCAAAGTCATGTTCGATAGGATTTAGGTCGGGTGAATAGGGTGGTAGAAAAAGCAGTTTAGTCCCCTGTTTCTCAATGAGTTCTCTAATTTCGGTTGATTTGTGGAAGCTTGCGTTATCCAGAACGACCACACTATTCTCATTCAACAAAGGACTCAGCAACTCTTCACACCACTGCTTGAAGATGCAAGTATTGCACGTGCCTTGCCAAAGTAGCGTTGCAGTAAGTTTTCAATCCGGCATCCGGGCAGCCAGCAAAGAAGTTCGTGGACGTTTCTGTCCGGAGATTTCGCCGTAAACTCGCTTGCCGACAGAAGCATAACCAAACCGCCGGGCTGCCTGTAGTTCAAAACCGCTTTAATCGATGTAGATGAAGTGTATACCCTGTCGGCGATAACGTTCACGAAGATAAAGAAAGTATCTTCTTTGCACTGGGTCGCGCTGCGTGTAATAAGTCTTTTTTATGGCTTATCTTCAGTTTTCGAAGGTTGCATCCAATGCAGTGACGAGACACACCAAAATCAGCGGCACGTTCTGCTTGCGTCTTATCAGGATGTGCCTGCACATGGGAACGTAAAGCCTGCAAATCTAACTTACGTGGCTCAGAGGGGCCCGGTCGCCTGTAGGAGAAGGCATCCTGACTTTGCAACCACGTATAAAAGCTGGAACGAGATACCTTAAATCGACGTGCAGCTTTAGGCTTGCTGGCTCCACTGTTTATAAAATCCAATACACGTTTACGTAAATCTACAGAACATCACATGTGATTGAGGCATAAAATATTTTGACAGAATTGTACAGATATTTATTTACTTAGCTGTAATCAAAAGCACGAAAATTTCTAGCGGCGGCTATGCTTTTTTTGAAATTAAAATGTCTAGAATATTCAGTATGTTTGTAATGTAGTAACAACATGCTTAGAAACAATTTCCAATGAAATCTCCTATTGGATTTATATTCTAGCAAAGAGTAGATATTTTGGAATCGGTTCATTAAGTCTTCGTTTACTTTAGCGGGACAGTAATTATTGGCCAAAATTCTTTCATAAGCATCTATTATCGATCCTATTCTTCCTCTAAGACGTGAGCGTTTTTTTTGACGTCTTACGTCTG
>JBNKZP010000091.1:0-6461 GCA_050301675.1 Puniceicoccaceae bacterium | reverse complement strand
GCATTTTGCTGGATTTTCTTATATTCGTCACGCCGGTCGTAGTAAGTCGAACAGGCCCAGCCGATCGTATAGTACAAGGCATCCGAGGACGCTTGCTCAAATAAAAACCCGGTGCCAATCGCCAACCCCTCGATGTATTGATCCACGGAGTCTTTCAAACCACCTGTTGCCCGAACAATCGGAAGTGTTCCATATTTCATGGCATACATTTGACTCAGTCCACAGGGTTCGTATCGGCTAGGCATTATTAAAAAATCACTCCCCGCAGCGACCAAATGTGACAATTTGTGATTAAATCCGATATGGACTGCAAATCGCCCTGGGTAACGCTCAGCCAGTTTTATCAGGGCAGTTTCCAACCAGGTCTCACCCGTCCCGAGCACGACGATCTGAATATGCATATCAGCCATGAGGCGGTCTGCAATCGCGGCCAGCAAATCAATTCCTTTCTGACCGAATAGTCGCGAAACAACGGAAAAGACAGGTATCGTGTCGTCGGCTTCCAGCCGGAAAGTTTCCTGCAAACTAGCTTTGCAAACTGACTTGCCAGCCAAGTCGGTCGCGGAGTATTGAGCAGGCAACAGACGATCGGTTTCAGGATTCCATTCGGCTTCGTCAATACCATTGAGAATGCCCACCAGATCCGCAGCACGAAAACGAAGCACATGATCCAGCCCATGCCCATATTCGGGTTTTTGTATTTCATATGCATAGGTCGGGCTTACCGTTGATAGCTTTGTTGCATGATAGATGCCACCTTTCAACAGATTCACTTGCCCCATGGACTCCAGGCCATCAGAACGAAAGATAGAATCGGGCAATCCGGCAAAATGAAGCAAATCCGGTTGAAACCACCCTTGATGTCCCATGTTGTGCAAAGTCATCAACGTCGCTGCCCGCCCGATCGGCTCATTAAACTCAGTCGTGTTCAGATAGACTGGAATCAGTCCGGTGGTCCAGTCGTGACAATGCAATAAATCGGGAGTCCAGCCCAAAGAAGCGCATAAATCCACGGCCGCACGACTCAGAAAAGTAAACCGATAGCCATCCTGACGCCCATCTCCGGATGGACCGCCATCGTACACTGAAGTATGATCAAAATATTTGTTATGTTCCAGAAGGTAGCAAATTGCTCTTGAACCCGGCAATTCACATTCCCAGACGCGTGCATAGGCTTCGTGTCCACCGAGTTTTACCACCAGGGGTTCGAACAACGGTTTTGCAGTTTCAATCTGTTGCATGCCGGCATATTTGGGCACGATCAACCGTATATCGTGGCCGTACGCATCCAGTACTTTTGACAACGCGCCAACGACATCAGCCAATCCTCCGACTTTAACAAACGGCACCACCTCGGGGGTAACCATCAAAACTTTAAATCTTTGGCTCATTGGTCTTCTTCAGGATACATCTTTGTCCGGAAAATCATCAAATGCTTGCAACTTAAAGTTAAAAACCGGAATCAGCAGCAACAAACAAATGCTCGTAATCCCTAAGACTGCCAGCCCCATAACATCATGAACTGTACCGATATTCCCAATCAAAGGCAATGACCAGGTATCATTGATTGCCCCTGGGCCATAAAAATAGGCCCATGAAGTCAGAAATAAACTGCGCATTAAGTTTGTCAGTACAGCCAGTAACATTGCCGCCAGAACTAGTAATACTTTTTTCCAGAAGCGATCCAAAAAAACAGCAGACAGAAATGTGCCAACGAAGATACATGCTGTCAGCGAGTAAATACCGGAACAGGCTTCTTCTACACCCACTCTACCCCCTGGTAAAAATAAAATATTGCCCTCGCGATCAATTTCCAGGCCCATGATATCAAATAGTGTAAACACAACAACGGTTACCTGAGTTAACAAAAATACCCGAATCTTCGTCTCCATAACAGATACCAGAGGCGCTGAAATCAGCCATATAAGAAAAGGAAAAAGAAATAGCCCGGTAAAATTCAGACGACTCTTCAAAGACATTGTTTTGCCATCCGGACGTTGCTTCACCATTATAAAAATCGTACTCAGCGCTAGCCCTGAAAAACCAACGGCAATTGCCAGCGAAGCGGGATTTTGCGGCCCGGTAACCGACCGTAGTAATACGCCAACGGCAAACAGGCCGCCACTGGCTAAAAAAACAGCACCTGCAATCCAGTCGATGGACCGGGCCAGCAAGGATGTTTTCCCTTTTACAGGCTCATCGTCTGACTGGGAATTTTCTCCGGCAAGACAGCTCTTAATCAATGGCCATCGATCGTAAATGACATAGCTGGCAAACAAAGGCACCAGATAACCAAAACTGTAATCTTCCCGGGTACCCCACCAATGAGACTGATCCCAGATCGTGTAGAGCGTAAAACCAAGCAGCATCAGAGCGGCAATAGTCTGCTCTCTGGTAAGATCTTTCAAACTGAAACTTTGATTCGATGGATTCACTGTCAGTAAAAGGTAGTTGTAAATTAATCAAAAATACTCATCTAATGAAAACCATACTTTTAGAGGCAATCATCAAAACATTTATTATTATCAATCTAACTTTATCAGCAAATTATGGTTGATCCGACTTCCGATGGCTTATCTTCGCAGTTGTCCCCTGCAATGGAGCGACTACATGCGTATTGGCGGATGCCGTACATCCTTGCCCCTAAAAACCCGGAGGAAAACAACCCATTTAAAAAAATTCACCAGACCGATGATGACAGGAAAGAATATATCCTCTACAGAGGAGAGTGGAACTACATCGTGATGAACCGCTACCCTTACAATGCCGGACATTTACTCGTGCTACCCTTTCGGGAAGTTGGTGAACTTGAAAAAATGGAGCCAGAAGAACGACACGAATTGATGGATTTAATTGTAAAAGCACAACAAATACTAACCCGCGCGCTAAAACCGGACGGCTTCAACATCGGCTTCAATTTTGGAAAAGCTGCAGGAGCCGGCATCCCCTGCCATCTGCACTGCCACGTTGTGCCCCGTTGGAGCGGTGATACAAACTTTATGCCCGTTATTGGCGATACACGCGTGCTACCGGATTCCATGAATGCCATGTGGGAACGCCTTCATGAATGTATTGAAGCTATCAAGTAAGCGATTTTAGCATCCTCCGGTCCACCACAGAGTGACTGAATCAAAATCATCGCAACAGAAAATTAATTCGTGCCTTCAGAAACCTTACATTTCCAAAGTCCGCGCCTGTTGAATCAGCTATATGCAGGTGATGTGCGCAATCTCGATCAGGTCGAGCAACTGCTAGGTGTCGAACTAGTAAGCAGGGATGACTGGATCCGCATTGAAGGATCCGTCGAAAGTATTGAACGCACCAAAGATCTTTTCCAGTTTCTCGAAAGCGCTCGAAACCAGGGTATACACGTCAAAACATCCGACTTCCATTACACGCTTCGGTGCATCGCTGAAGGCAAAAGTAATGAACTTCGTGAAGTGTACGAAAACCCCTCTGTTATAAAGCTCAAGCAGCGCAGCATCATTCCTAAAACACTCAATCAAAAACGCTATCTGCAATGCATTAATCAAAACACGATCACCTTTGGCATCGGTCCGGCTGGCACCGGAAAAACTTATCTGGCCATGGCCATGGCCCTCAAAGAACTGCTTGTGGGCACCGTTGAACGCATCATTCTCACTCGCCCCGCCGTCGAAGCTGGCGAGGCTCTGGGCTTCCTGCCAGGCGAACTGCAGGAAAAAGTGCTACCTTACCTGACTCCACTTTACGACGCCATGAACGACATGATGGGCAAGGAGCCGATTATACAAATGGTCGATCGCGGCATCGTTGAAATTGCACCGCTTGCTTACATGCGCGGGAGAACACTTAGCAATGCTTTTGTCATCCTTGACGAAGCACAGAACTCGACTCATGAACAAATGATGATGTTTCTTACTCGACTCGGCGATGGCAGCCGTATGGTTATTACCGGCGACATCACCCAGGTAGATCTGCCACTATCCAAACAATCCGGACTCAAAGAAGCCACACGGCTTCTTGAAAAAATCAAAGGAATTGAAATGTTTTACTTCGACAGTCAGGATGTTGTTCGACATCCGCTAGTTCAAAATATTATTGATGCTTACACTCAAAAAGCCTGAATCTCAGTTTTAATGATTGAAGCATAAATCTGCATACTCCTGGCAATCTATATTCGATTGTCGCAAAATCCTTTTTTACAACAATGGTTACTTTATCCAAAAAAAAATCTTCCCGGCGAAGTAAAAAGTCGCAAATAAAAAGCAAAAAAGACCGCCTGGCGAAAAAGAATTCCGGCAACAGTAAAAAAAAATACTTCACAAATCCGAAACAGACCCTTGGAACGATCCTCTTTCTGTTGTTCGTAGTCCTGGTAATTGTTATTTGCTTCCTTGGACAGAAACCCCAAGGCCCTCAGGTCATACTGAATCAGCCGGCGCCCGAACGTATTGTTGCCGAATTTGCATTTGAATATGAAAGCAAACTGTTGCTTGACCAAGAGAAAGAGTCTGCGATTGCACAGGTGCCTCCGATTTTTAAGCGCACCGCTGAGACTTTTGAATTGTTTAGCGAGCACATAAGCAATCTGAATAGCAGCATCGCCAAGACTCTCATTGAGCATGAATCAAAAAAGGAAGAAGATCTTTTGTCGGAATACGGGACAAAGGGAGAAGATGCTTTGAGAATCGCACTTACAAGGACGATCCAGGCATTACCCAATGAGGGTAAATTCAAAACAGATCCCGAAACAATCTTTCAATTCACTGAACTGACAAATCCAAAAGAACGTTTAGCGCTAACCGATGATGCTTTAAATGTCCTCAAATCCATTTATGAAAAAAGAATTTATCCCGACATCGATAGCGGAAACAATCGATCTCAGATTACTCTTATTCAACTCATAGACGGAACTGAGACTCAGAGTCTTTCCAATGCAACCAGTATGGAAGACGCACAGGTTGAGCTACGTGTGGGCATTGATGCTCTCTCAGGAAAGCGTGAAATCGCTCGTATTCTTTATGAAATTTTTCGTGCGGGTCTTCAGCCAAATGTAGTTTACAGTGAAAAAGCTACAAATGAAGCAAGAGTAAATGCGATAAAAAAAATAGCTCCTCAAACAATCCGATTTGAAGAAGGGGAAACAATAATCGAGCCCGGACAAATTGTAACGGAAAAAGCACTCGAGTCGCTCGCCGCATATCGAAAAGAAGAAATTAAATTGGGAAACGATTCATTGATATTCAACGTTCTTTTTCTTAAACATATAATGCTCACACTTCTGCTTCTGCTGGCAATTGCTGCTTGCACGAAGTACGGACTGCCAAAGTTTTATAAAAATAAGCGATCACTCGCCATAACAGCAGTGAGCGTACTTTTGAACTTGCTCGTTATTCGTCTGATTATGGAAGTGAGCTACAGTGAACCTGTCCAAAATAGTTCTTTATTAGCCCTTTTACCTTACATGGCGCCCTACACATTTGCCCCAATCATTCTTGCAGCCCTTGTTGGTGTCGGCCCTGCTGTTATTAGTGCAATCATCATTTCAGTACTATTCGGGATCCTTCAGGATAACTCCATTGATTTTTTACTCATTGTTTTGATGGCAAGCATCGTAGGTAGCTTAATCGCGTCCAACATTACCAAACGTGCGATGCTCGTCAAAGCTGGAACAATGGCAGGTATTACTGCGGGTATGGCTGTTTTACTTTTTGGACTGGTTGACAATCTCTCACTGGCTGTTGTTGGTCAGCAGGCCTTGATCTCAATCATCACAGGTGTTTTAACCGGCGTTGTTTCTGTCGGTATCCTCCCCTTGTTTGAGCAATTGTTTAAAATCACAACAGACATCACACTCCTTGAACTTACCGACTTTAATCATCCACTGCTACGTCGTATGCAAATGGAAGCGCCGGGCACTTATCATCATAGTTTGATGGTTGCCAACCTTTCAGAAAACGCTGCTGCTGAGATTGGAGCCAGTCCATTGCTCTGTCGTGTCTGTTCTTTCTTTCACGATATCGGAAAACTAGTGAAGCCCGAATATTTCACCGAAAATCAAAGAGAAGGCATTAATCCACATACAGAAAAAAACCCTTCCATGAGCGCCCTTGTAATAAAAGCACACGTCAAAGAAGGTGTTGAATTGGCGACTCAGTACAAACTACCCAAAGTCATCATCGACGTTATACGCCAGCACCATGGAACTGGCCTGATCCAGTACTTCTATCACCAGGCCCAGAAAGAACAAAACAGGCAGATTGATCTGCCAATTTGTGATGATCTGATCAAAACCCAGGAACTGAAAAAAGTAGATGAGAGCACCTACCGCTACGATGGGCCACGCCCATCGTTCAAAGAAAGCGCTATTATCTTTTTTGCAGACAGCGTTGAAGCAGCCAGCAGATGTCTTAAAAAAATTACTCAGCCTGCACTTGAAGAGTTGATCGACAACATCATGACCAGTCGTATCGAAGATG
>JBNKZP010000090.1:0-6465 GCA_050301675.1 Puniceicoccaceae bacterium | reverse complement strand
ATAATGTAGTTGCTACAATACGGTTGCTGGAAGCAATGCTGGAGCACGAGGTAAAGAAATTTGTCTTTTCTTCAACTTGTGCAACCTATGGAGAGCCTGCAAGTTTGCCAATTGTAGAAACGCTACCACAATCGCCGATCAATCCTTATGGCCAAACCAAATTGGATATAGAAAACTGTCTTAAGGCATTTGCAAATGCGTACGGCCTCAGCTTTGCCGCCTTCCGTTATTTCAACGCAGCGGGCGCTGCTGAAGATGGATCCATTGGTGAAGACCACACACCGGAGTCCCATTTGATCCCTTTGGTAATTCAAGCAGCGATGAAGCTCCGTAAAGACATTACAATTTACGGTACGGATTATGATACTCCCGACGGCACTTGCTTGCGTGATTATGTACATGTCGATGATTTATCACGGGCGCACATTGCTGTTTTTGAACATCTGGAAAAGCCGGGAGCAAGTCTTTGTTACAATTTAGGTACAGGCCGTCCGAATTCAGTTCGTGAGGTGATTGAAGTTGTTGAATCCGTAACTCAACTGAAAGTACCGGTCGTCGAAGGTGAAAGGCGAATGGGTGATCCTCCGGCGCTGTATGCAGATGCTTCAAAAGCGCAGCAAGAACTTGGCTGGAAGCCTAAACATTCTGACATCAGGGCAATCATTGAGACAGCCTGGCGCTGGCATCAGGCACACCCGAATGGATTTAAGAAATGAGTCAGATTAGGCTCTGTGCCACTGCAACCTTTCCAATATGGCACTGCTGTTGACTTAAGGTAAAATCGTTTGTTTTAGCAAAGGAGGGTGGGGTTTCTAACCCGCCTCTTGCTTTGGATTATTGGCGGACAGGAATGTCCACCCTCCTCTGATTTTAGCCATGATCCAAATTATACAGATGGTTGACTGATCATTGCATTTGACATGACAGACTTACATGATAGCTTCAGTGAATGAATAGTCAGGTATCTACATTAACAGAGCGTGGTCAGATTTCCATGCCAGCGTCTCTGAGGCGAAAAATGCATTTGAAAGCAGGTCAAAAACTAAAATGGGAAAGCATCTCAGATACAGAGGCTCGCATCATCGTCGAAACGGAGGTTGATGCAGATCCCTTGAAAGCTCTAGGGTTTATAAATAGTGAGCCACATACAACGGCAGACTGGATGCGTGAAATAAGGGCAGGTGAATGAGTTGGGTCGTTGATACCTGTGTCCTAATCGATATTCTGGTAAATGACCCAACTTTCGGTCGTTCGTCTGCACTTTGCCTAAAACGCAACTTAAGTAAGGGCTTAGTTATTTGTCCGGTGTCAATGATTGAGTTAAGCCCGGCTTTTGGTGGTGATATCCAAAGGCAGAAAAAGTTTCTACAACTATGTGGGGTTCACTGCGATCACAGTTTTAGCGACGTGGATATCGTCTGTGCACATAAAGTTTGGAATCACTACATTGCAAAAAAAAGACTCCACGATGTGCCGAGGCGTCCCGTTGCAGATATTATGATTGGAGCATTTTCGAGTCGCTTTGATGGTCTGATTACACGAAATCAAAATGATTTCAATCCTTGGTTTCCCAAGCTGAAACTTATTGTTCCAGGCCATTCCAAATCCTAGTTGGGCTTTTACCAAAAGTTGGTCCCGCGCTAGCACTTAGATTCGCGTTTCTTAGCGCAGCTTCGCGGGCTCAACTCATGGATTTAGGTCCAATGCAGTTCGCCAGAGGGCGAATTCATTTGTATGACCTTCTTTCCTAAGCCTTGCTTCAATCAAATCGAAAGTCGGCTCTTCAATCGTTTGCTCGTGATCTTTTTGCAATGTTGGTTTCGCGCTTCGAACCAATGCCCAGACCGCCCAGGCTCGCGCGCGTCTCAAGGCTTGACGCTCTCCGCGTAACCGCGTCGCTTGGTGTTGGAAGCTAATTCGAGGATTTCCCGGAAAAGAATCAACGGGGTGGCTGGCAATAATCCACTTGAACGCCAAATACGGTAACGGCCATTGGTCTAAAACCGAAGCAGCTTCAGGCACATTTGCGTAAAGCGCTCGTGTGAGGGCAAGAATGCTACGCCCGGCATGTCCTTTTTGCCAGAGATAACCCCCGTATTTGAGCGCTTCGAAGTAAAAAACTGTTTCACTCATTTCCCTGGACTCTGTGAGACAACGGTAATTCATCTGTTTGTCCGATGCGGGCAAATAAGGGCATGGTGCCGGTAAGCTCATCGCGCAGTTTGTTTTCCCAATTTATTTTTCGGGTCCAGGGCATCGCGCAGCCCATCTCCGACAAAATTCAGCGAAAATATAGTCAGCGAGAAAAACAGTGCAGGAAAGATTAACATCCATGGATAGATGTCGATTTTTTTAGCTCCATCGTTGATCAGAATGCCCCATGAACTCATAGGTGGCTGTACGCCAAGTCCCAAAAAGCTGAGTACGGATTCCAGCAATATAACAGCGGGAATCATTAATGTCATATAAACAATCACCGGCCCTAGCAAGTTTGGGAAAACATGTTTCATCAGTATGCGAGTATTGCTGGCTCCACACGCTTTTGCGGCAACGACAAATTCCTGGTTGCGCAATGCTTTGGTTTGCCCGCAGACAATCCGCGCCATAGTTAGCCATTCCACTGCACCAATCGCCAAAAATATAAGTAACAGGCTGCGACCGAGCCATACAGTAAGCAGTATGACGATCAAGATAAATGGTAGTGCATACAGTGTATCCACAAAACGCATCATATATGCTTCTGTTTTGCCACCAACATAACCGGCAACCATTCCGTAAACGACTCCGATAACAAGGGCAACTGCTGTAGCGGCAAATCCAACTGCAATAGAAATGCGACCTCCGATAAGAATGCGGATAAACAAATCGCGCCCCAGATCATCAGTGCCAAAAATATGATCTCCCGAAGGCGCCTGAGCGCCATACTCAAGATCCGTTATCTCATACGACTGATTCGTTAGCAAAGGAACGATAAAACAAAGCAATACAATCCCGATAAATAACACAGCACCAATCTGGACTTTGTGATCACCACGCAATCGATCCCAGCTATCCTGGTGGAACAACTGTTCTGTGCGTGGCTCCTGTTTCTTTGAAATTTTAGCCATGACGAATGCGTGGGTTCATCCACATCTGTAAAATATCCACCAGCAAATTGAAAAAGATAATCAGAACTGCATAGAACAGGACTGTCCCCATGATCATTGTATCATCGCGATTGAATGCTGAATTTACGAAGAAACTACCTAATCCGGGAATGAAAAAAATGGTCTCTACGATAAATGACCCGCTGATTAATCCGGCAACCGCCGGTCCCAGATAAGAGACGACCGGATTTAAAGCCGTGCGCAAAGCATGTCTGAAAACAACTGTGTGCTCTCTGAGACCTTTCGCTCGTGCAGTACGGATATAGTCCTCCTGAATGACTTCCAGCATTCCGCTACGGGCCAACCGGGCAATGTATGCTGCATAGAATATCCCCAGCGTCAGCGCCGGAAGAATGCGGTCGCCCGCAGAATCCCAGCCAAAAGGATTAACCCAGCCCAGCTTGAAGCTAAAGATCATAATCAAAAGTGGCGCCAGAACAAATGCGGGCAGACAAATACCCAACAGCGCAACCCCCATTAGCAAGGTCTCTGTGGGACGATTGTTTTTCAATGCCGCCAAAATACCGATTGGCACACCCAGAATGATTGCAATGATCAACGCATATAATCCTAACTCCAGCGATACCGGAAAGCTCTGCGAAATGATTTCATCGACATCCCAGCCCACATATTTGTAAGACGGCCCAAAATCACCCTGCAATCGTTGCCAAAGAAAACGAATATACTGAACATAAACCGGTTGATCGAGACCATAGTGTGCTTCGATCAATTCTTTGACTTCAGGACTCACCGGTTTCTCATTGTCGAAGGGTCCGCCAGGCGTTAGTTTCATGAGAATGAATGTCAGCGTGGCGATTACCCATAGTGTCGGAATCACCTGTAAAATTCGTCTTAAGATAAAAGTAGACATACTGTGCGTCTCAAAATCGTAATTAACACTCTGAATCAGTTGCCCAGCGAAATGTCCTGATACAGTTGATACCCAAGAATGTTCGGATGCCACCCTTGCACCGATTCATCGATCAGTTGGCTGGATACATAAAAATAAATTGGGATGACGGGCATTTCATCAATTAAAATCTCCTCGGCTTGCTGAAAGATTTCTTTGCGCTTTTCGAGATCTGTTGTGCGTGTCGATTGTTTAAGCAGAGCATCATATTCCGGATTCTTCCAGCCTGTATGATTATTGCCGTTATTACTCTCACCGAGACTCAAAAAAGTATAAGCATCATTGTAGTCTCCAAACCAGGCAGCACGTACACAGTCAAACTCCATTGCTTCGCGTGTGGCCAGATACACTTTCCACTCCTGATTATGTAGTCGAACATCGATTCCCAGTTCCTTCTTCCACATCTGCTGAATTGCCACCGCGAGTGTATGGTGTGCTTCACTTGTATTAAACAATAACTCAAACTCGGGAAATCCCCTACCCTCCGGATAGCCAGCCTCAGCAAGCAATTTACGCGCCTGCTCAGGATCGTAAGGCAGACAAGCACGAGCAGTATAGCCACCAGTGTTGGGAGGAGTGAAGTGATATGCCGGTTGCTGTCCGGCTTTTAGTAAATGTTTCGTCAGCGCCTCGCGGTCGATTGAATATGCGAGCGCCTTGCGCACACGTGAATCATCCAGAGGCGGGCGCGTCGTATTTAAGCTGTAGTAGTAAACTCCAAGTGAGTTGTAAATGCGCAGGTTTTCAGGATGATGTGTGCGATACCAATCGAATCGATGGATGGGAACAGTGGACGTTATGTGTAATTGATCCGCACGAAACGCGCGTTCCTCGCTATCAATATTGATTGGCAGAAAATGAATTTTATTGAGTTTGACCGAGTCACATTGGCGGTAATACAAGTTCTTTCCCACAACAATCGAGTGGTTCAGACGCCAGCTCTCCAACTTAAAGGCCCCGTTGCCCACATAGTTTTCCGGGCGAGTCCATTTGGAAATACGATCTGTCATTTTGCCATGTTTCAAGATCGTCGGCGGATGCACCGGCCACCATGTATTATGAGTCAATAAACTGAGAAAGTAAGGAGTGGGCGACTCCAATTCGATCACCAACGTAGATTTGTTTGGCGCAGAGGCGCCAACCTCTGAAAAATCACTGATTTGACCCTTATTGAATGCTTCAGCGCCACGCATCGGGTAAAGCATATATGCATAAGGGGCGCCCAAGGCAGGCGTAAGAATACGCTCAAATGAAAACAGAAAATCGTTGGCAGTCACCCGATCGCCATTTGACCAGCGTGCATCCGAGTCCAGATGAAATGTATAAATTTTCCCATCAGCCGAAATATCCCACGATTTTGCCACACCGGGCTTTATCTTCATCGTTTTGGAGTCAATTGTGGTCAAACCTTCCAGCAGAGCGATCATTACATTAAACTCAGTCAATCCGGTCGTCAGGTGCGGATCCAGCGCCGCCGGCTCTGTTCCTATGCCAATATACAGTTCCTGGTTAAGTGCTCCGCGTCGAACTTTACTTCGCTCCTGCGTACATCCGGTTGCTATGCAGATAGCCAGTAAAATTACCAGCTGATACAGTTTTGATGGTACAAACATTAAGCGCTTTTCGATAGGATTTATTTCAGGGCCAAGCAAGGCATAAATGATAACGCTTTGTGGAGTTGTGGGGTGACAATGTCGAAAAATAACCAATCGTTCAATCCTTCCGGTAGTCTTGCCCTTGATCATTCGTTTCCGGAAAACATCGATTTAATCTCTCGACATAAATTTTGAAGTCTCTAGGCTACAAATGCACATCTAATGAACGATTGTAGTTATTACCGGAATATTTGGACTTACTGAACTAGAAAATTACACACTACCCATGGCTGACGATCAAACACCGAACGGCGGAAAACCGCAACAAATTAACCTGAACAATGTGGCGCAACAATTCATGTCTGGACTACAGCGCCATTTCGACCTGCTGGCTTTCAACCTTGCAGCACAGGATACCGTGCAGGAAGAAACCTATAATAAACGTGTCAATGCATCACACATTATGCCATCGCCGACACATCATCAAAATTTCGAACAATTGCAGGCCTTTGGTCGTGATTTCCTTGTCCGTCAAATCATCAATGATTCATTGAATCTGACCTTGGCAGCGATGAATAATGCGCACTTTTTCTTGTCTTTAATTAAAGTCACCGACGCAAATAAAAAAGTCGACGCTGAAGCACAAAAAAAAGCACAAGCTTCTCAACAAAATTTCATCCGTGCCAAGCTGGACGAAAAGTTTAATTTCCTCGAAAAAGAATACGGAATCATGTGTGAACTTGAAGATAGCATTATATCACTCGGTTTCATACTGCAGATTCTAGTCAAACACAATAAGATCGTACACAGGGAA
>JBNKZP010000089.1:0-6575 GCA_050301675.1 Puniceicoccaceae bacterium | reverse complement strand
CCGCTTCCATGGTGAATACGGGCAAGAAACTAATGACAGTGGTCAGCACTGCGGTGACGACTGCGCCCGCAACTTCAGAACACGCACGGTAAACTACTTCAAGCCGACTCTCGTCCGGAAGTGCGTCGTCGAGATGCTTCAATATATTCTCGATCAGGACGACACCCATATCGACGATGGTACCAATCGCAATGGCGATTCCGGACAATGCAACGACGTTGGCATCGACACCGAAGAGCTTCATACCAATGAAAGAGAAGAGCACAGCCAGGGGCAGGACGCCTGAAATAAGTGAAGCACTGCGTAGATGCAGCACCATAACCACTACTACAATGATGGTGACGAGGATCTGCTGGCGAACGGCATCTTCGAGCGTGCCCAAAGTTTCGTAGATCAAGCCGGTGCGGTCGTAGAAAGGAACGATCACCACCTGACTGACAGTGCCATCTTCGAGTATTTTTTTCGGTAAGCCCGGCGAGATTTTTTTGATCTTTTCTTTTACCCGCTTGATCACCGCCAGCGGGTTCTCACCATAGCGTGTCACCACGACTCCGCCGACGGCTTCCGCACCCGCCTTATCCAATGCACCACGGCGGAGCGCCGGACCGTATTCAATTTCCGCGATTTCATCCAAGGTGATCGGCACATTTTCGTGTTGGGTGACTACGGTCTTTCGCAAGTCTTCGAGGTTCTCAATGAAGCCGAGACCACGAATCACATACTCTGCAGCGTTGATTTCAATGGTACGCGCCCCAACATCCAAATTGCTTCCCCGAACTGCATCAAAGACTTCATGCAAGGCGATCCCGTAGGTACGCAAAGCGTCGGGATCGACATCGACCTGGTATTCCTTCACGAAACCACCGATTGAAGCCACTTCCGACACACCATCCACACCCTGCAAGGCATAACGCACATACCAGTCTTGTGTACTGCGCAACTCGTCGAGATCCCAACCGCCGGTCGGCTTTCCCTCCGGACTCATGCCTTCCAGCGTATACCAAAACACCTGACCCAAAGCTGTTGCATCAGGACCGAGTTGCGGCGAGACACCTTGAGGCAGCGTCCCGGATGGCAGGCTGTTCAACTTTTCCAGGATGCGGCTACGCGTCCAATAGAACTCAGCATGCTCTTTGAAGATGATGTAGATCGACGAGAAACCGAACATCGAATAGCTACGGATGGTTTTGACCTCCGGCAATCCGAGCAGCGCGGTAGTCAGCGGATAAGTGATCTGGTCCTCAATGTCCTGAGGCGAGCGGCCCATCCATTCGGTGAAAACAATTTGCTGATTCTCGCCGATGTCCGGAATAGCATCCACCGGCACCGGGTCGCGAGGAAGAACATCGGACTCCCAGTCGAATGGCGCGACAGCCACGCCCCACAGAATTAGCACGACAGTGAAAAGGAATACGACGAGTTTATTCTCCAGACAAAAGCGAATCAGTTTGTTAATCATTTTATTCTGGCCACGAAAATGCACAAAAACACACAAAAAATTTGCTACGATTTTGATGACGTAAATTTGAATGAAATATAAAATTCAACAAGGTCTAATCTCATAAGTCCTATTTCATTTTCAAAATACAGGGCTCAGTTCTTGTGCATCTTTGTGACTTCTTGCGGCTAAAAATATCAGATTAGATCAAAAACATAACGCTTAACATAAAGCTTTGGAGCACCAAAGTTAATAAGTAATCCGTAGCGCTTACGGCTGCTACGAAGGTATCCAAGTAATTGAGCTACATGATCGTCACTTATCGAACGGGTGGCTTTCAGCTCGACAATGAGTTCATCTTCAAACAGTAGATCCGCGCAGAGGTCTCCCAGCAAAGTACCATCTTCATCATAAACAGAAACAGGTGATTGTTGTTGAACATCAATATTACGTTTCTTCAAGCGGTGTACTAACCCATTCTCATAAATCTTTTCCAAATGTCCGCTTCTTAAATAGCGATGCAGATCAAACGCACATTCACGCACTGCACCACAGAGTTTATTAATTCTCTCAGAATCCATAATTATATCATTTATTGGGGTTACAAGGGGCACAAAAGATCGTTACGATTTAGGTATTATGGAATTGAATTAAAGGAGTGGATTTTATCAAGTAGAATGAAGCGGCAGTTTTATAAATCATAGGCACAACTCTTGGTTTTCTTTGTGAAATTTTGTGCCTTTTTGTGGCTAAACATCATTCGTTGATTTTCTCTACAACCGTACCGCACTTCAACATCTTCGCCCCGAAGTACGGATTTTGTAACGACTTGGAGGCCTGTAGCCAATCTGCACCACGCTCGCCATAAACCATCGGGCAGTGCATCACAAAAAGGTCTTCCTGAAATGATGAGGGACTTGCTTTGACTGAGAAGATGAGCGCGTTTGATAGCATTTCAAAGGATGGCTTGCGCAAAGCCTCGAGCGATTCCGCCGCCAGCATATTGTGGAGCAATTCAGGCAAGGCTCCAATGTGCCCGGTGACGGACATCATTGCTTTAGCTTGGGCTTTTGCGCCTTCAAGGTCATCTGCGGCAAGCGCAGATTGCATTGCCAGATACGGTTTGATCAATCGAGTGGCTAGATCAACGGAAATCTCGATGGGAGTAGGCATCTCATGCCCTGCATGAGCATTCTCAGTTGTGGCCGTGCCTCCGTGATTATGTCCCGGAGCGGGACCGCCGCCTTCAGGGTTCATCATACTCGGCTTTGCCTGAATCTGCAAAGCACTGTCGATCTTGAATGCGCCTTTGGTCACAACGCGTTCACCCGCATCCAAACCGGTCTTTACGATAAAATAGTCCCCCGCCCGTGGCCCTAGGACAATCTCACGACCTTCGTAAGTGGGTCGATCCACATTCGGTTTTTCCACGTAGACAACGGCCCGCTTACCCGTGCGCAAGACGGATGAGGTCGGAACAATCAATGGTGCGATTTGATTTTCATCATCCACGTAGCCTAGCTCTTCAGCTGGGACAAGGTCCATGCCGCAAACGTCGCAGACTCCCGGCCCATCCTTGACGATTTCCGGGTGCATTGGACTGATCCACTTTCCGGCAAAATCAGGAGCATAGACCTGCCCATCTTCAGCCAGTCGTGATGCGACGACTCCACGAACGAACATTCCCGGTTTCAAGCGACCATCTTTGTTGGGCACGTTGATCCGAACCGGGATAGTCCGGGTTTTTCGGTCTACTTCCGGCTCGATAAAAGAAATTGTGCCGTAGAAGGTTTCTCCAGGAAATGACTCTACCGTGAAAGTGACCTTCTGGCCGAAACGCAGCCATGGAAAATCCGATTCATAGGCATCTAAGTAGGCCCAGAGTTCCGATAGATCAACGATCTTGAAAAGAGGTTCGCCGGTTTTGACGTAATCACCCTCCTTAATGTGCTTGGCAACGACAACACCGCCAACAGGTGCCTTTAAAATAAAGTGATCCTTCGCTGTACCGCTCTCGATGATTGCATCGATCTGATCAGGAAGCAGATCCCACAGGCGAAGTTTTTCGCGAGCTGCCTGAGTGATCGAGCTATCGGGGTCGGCACGATAGGAGGTCAGCAGTTCCTGCTGAGCCGTGAGCAACTCAGGGCTGTAGACTTTGGCCAGATGCTCACCCTTTTTTATTCGAATCCCAGTAAAGTTGACAAACAGCTCATCAATCCGAGCGGGGAAACGAGCTGCGAGCGACTTTTCCTTTGTTTCGTCATAATCAAGCTTTCCCACGAGGCGAATCTTCGCTTCCGGATAATCTCGAATAACTTTGGTTGTCTGGATTTCCGCTAGAGCGCGGGATGCTTGACTCATACTCATGACACGCGGCCCGTCATTTGCACCTGAGTCACTCTCCAGTGGAATCAATTCCATGCCGCAAATCGGGCAATCGCCAGGCTCGGGCTGCTGAATTTGCGGATGCATAGAGCAGGTCCAAATAGTTGGTTTTTCAGCCACTTGTGCTGATTTGGCAGACGCTTGGTCTTCAACTGTGTAGTTATCATGCCTGGAAGTATTCGAGGCAGACTTCCTTCCCACAATTAGACCGAAGACAAGTGCGAGCCCCGTCGCACAGACGAAAATCAAAGTTTTTTTCTTATTCATTTTCCCGAGTTGCTTTAAAAGTTCCTAGGATTGGCTGGTTCGCTAAGGTTTGAATAATAATTCGCTGCTTCCAGGCATCCGCTGCGGCACGCCAATAGAGCAATTGTAAATCCAAGAGAGAGCGTTCGCTGTCGATGACTTCGAGTATTCCGGTACGACCACCTTCGTAACTGGTTCGGCTGTTTTCGACTGCTTGTTTGGCCAGGGCCAACAGTTCTGTGCCATAAAGCTCCAGTCTGCGGTTGGCATCCTTCAGTATCGCCAAGCTTGAGAAAAGCTCTGCTCTAAGTGAGTTGTAGCGGTTTTCATATTCACTCTCAAAGGAGCGCTTACTGGCCAGAGCCTCGGCCCTCGCGGCATCGTATTTCTCAAACCAAATCGGGATACTGACGGCCACAGTAACTCCCCAAGGGTCTTGCCCGGCGTCAGGCGTAGTCGGGTTTACCACAGGCTCACCGACTTGGATATAATTCAAGCCGAGTGAGATATCCGGATAACCCTCCAAACGCGCTATTTCGCGGCTTGCTTCTGCACTTGCGATCTTACGCTCCAGCATAGCTAAATCGGGATTGTTCGCTCGGATTGCTGCGACCATTGAAGGGCTATCCGGGGCAAAGACAGTGGGCGCTTCCCATTCCGGCCAAGGCAAAATCAAAGTTTCAGGCAGTGCCAGCAACTCACTTAGTTTTGCCGACTGAGCGACGCGCTTTTGCATCAAGGTCTGTAAGCGGTCGTCGATTTTTCCAATTTCGACCTTCAGGCGAAGCAAAGCATTGAGATCAGCTCCCGCACGGACTTTTTCCTCTACGATCGGTTCCAGCTTATGCAGCAGATCGCGGTTTTGTTCAGTCAAGCGGATCGCCTCTTGGGTGTAGCCATACTCATAAAAGGCCAGCGATACCATTCGCGCCAACATCAATTGCTGATTCTGATAGGCATACCAAAGTGCCTCAGCCTCGGCGGAGGCAGTACTTTCGCGACTGCTTAATTTCCCAAACCAGGGCAGCTTCTGGCTCAGCATGAATATATTTTCCTGCGGACCGGTTCGCGTCTGGACTGACTCGACAAAATGCGTCACCTGAAAGACAGGATCTGGCAATGAAGCAGCTTGTGGAATGCGCTGTATTGCTGCTTCATAACGACTCTTAAATGCATTCAGCTGTGGGTTATTTGACTGAGCCCGCAATAAATAATGTTCCAGATTTGTATATTCCGACAGAGCAAAACTACCGGAAACATTATCTGCCCTTTCAGAGGCAAATAAAATTACAGGCAGCAAACTTGTTAGCGCAAACCATGACAATGTTGCTTGAATGAATGTTTGAATACGCATGCTTACACAACGCTGATACGGCGTAAGATGTGGTATACAACCGTCGAATGCTCCTACTGACAATATTGTGTGCCTGATGTTTCGCATAACTTTACGGACAGAAATTTTCCAAGAAACTCTCAAACTTTCTCCAACCTTTTGCCACGAAGCCTCAATGCATTTGTAATCACCGAGACCGAACTGAATGACATCGCGGCTCCAGCAATCATTGGACTCAGGAGGACGCCAAAAAATGGATATAGAATCCCGGCAGCAATGGGAATACCTAATATGTTATAGCCAAAAGCAAACAGCAGATTCTGGCGGATATTTCGCATAACTGCATGACTGAGCATAAGTCCCCGCACAATTCCGCTCAGGTCTCCTTTGACCAACGTCAGCGCTGCACTTTCAATGGCCACATCTGTGCCGGTACCCATGGCAATACCGACGTCGGCAGCAGCAAGCGCCGGAGCATCGTTTATACCATCACCCGCCATTGCTACAATACCACCGCTGTCTTTCAATTCGTTGACGATGCGTTGTTTGTCTTCCGGTAATACTTCTGCGAAAATCTTATCAATCCCCAGCTCCTGAGCCACAGCATTTGCCGTGTGTTTATTGTCGCCGGTACACATTACGACAGTTACTCCCATTGAATGAAGAGACTTTATGGCGTCTTTTGAGGATTCTTTTATCGGATCAGCTATGGCGATCAGTCCCACTACTGTTGATTCAACGGCAACCCACACCACTGTCTGAGCTCTTTTCTCAAGTTCTTCAGCCTGCTGAAGCAAACTCTTTGTATCAATCGCGTGTGCTTCGATAAACGATTGCTTACCAACGTATACCTGAAGCGTTTCGAGCGTTCCGTAAACGCCCTTGCCTGTATCGCTGTTAAAGTCATCCGATTCCCTGATTTCTATGTTCTTTGACTTGGCATAACTAACGATCGCATGCGCTAAAGGATGCTCAGAGTGCATTTCAAGGGCTGCCGCCAGTTGAATGATCCGTTCTTCATCTACAGAAGACGACTTAATTACCTCAACCACACGAGGACGACCTTCTGTTAGCGTTCCCGTTTTATCGGTTACAAGATGTGTCACTTTTTCAGCTCTTTCCAAAGCTTCGGCATTTTTCACGAGTATTCCATTTTCCGCTCCCTTGCCA
>JBNKZP010000088.1:0-6657 GCA_050301675.1 Puniceicoccaceae bacterium | reverse complement strand
TATTGATTACAGGAGGCGCCTCCTGCCCGGACGGAATTATCCAACAAGTAATTCACAAGATTAACAGCTTTTTTCCACCAACAGAAATTCGATCCATCGATTCCGTCCTCCAATCATTTGAGTAAATTGATTGAGAATGAAACTATATTATGAAAAGTCTGTGCAACAGTAATTACAAGGGTTTGAAGTATTCAAACTCGGCAAAGCCGAAACTGAAAGAATATCAAACGTTGAATCGACCTCCAGATTTTTAGCCAAAAAAGTCACAAAGATTCACGGAGCGGCAAAGCCGCCACCCCCAAAACCGGAAACGCTGAAACTGAGGATACGCTAGTGGCTCATGCAGATCTAAAGATAAGGCTCTTCCCGAATTTCAGTCATTTTCGACGCGTTATCGTTTCTTTTCTTGCTGAACGGACTTTTTCAGAAAACCCTAATTATACTCTTTTCTTTTGATCTATGTTCATTAGTGTAATTGGTGCTATCAGTGATTAGACTCGAATTATGCTTTTTTGGTTTTGAGCGCTTTTTTACGATTTGGATACAGTGTTTTGCACATCTCGCAAACAGTACCGTCACAGCCTCTGGCGGTGCAGTACTCGCGACCGTAGTAGATAATTTGCAGGTGTAATGCATTCCAGTATTCTTTCGGAAATAAACGCATTAAGTCTTTCTCCGTTTGCACGACATTTTTGCCACTGGTCAACCCCCAGCGCTGTGCCAATCGATGAATATGAGTATCTACGGGAAATGCAGGCACGCCAAAGGCTTGGGACATAACAACTGAGGCAGTCTTATGACCGACTCCCGGAAAGGTCTCTAAGGTTGCCAAATCAGCGGGCACGATGCCTCCGTGTTCTTCGACCAAAATACGTGACAATTCAGCAATACTTTTTGATTTCCGTGGGGAAAGTCCACAAGGTCGTATAATTGCTTCAATTTCTGCAACCGGTACCTTCATCATCGCTTCCGGCGTATTTGCCCGGGCAAACAGTTTTGGCGTAATCTGATTGACTCGCACGTCTGTGCATTGAGCAGAGAGCAAGACGGCAACGAGCAATGTGTATGGGTCTTTGTGATCCAGCGGTATCGGTGTTTCCGGATACAACTCATTTAATCGCTTCAGGATATATTCAGCACGCTCTTTTTTAGTCATGATAATAAGGTAATTTCAATCTTAGCAGTTACAGAATGTATTCGTGTTTCTTGGCGCAGCTTCGCGGGCCCGAATCACAATTTTATCCGGCAACTGCATCGGCGATCTCTTGATATAATCGTTCCAGTTCAGGCATTTTCAAACCAAGCGCCTGGCCACGTCGTAGCGGTTCTCCAAAAATAGCTTCCAGTTCAACTGCGCGTCCCTCCTGAAAATCAATCAAAGATGACGGGCGGTAAGCATCCATTTTCTTTGTGATATCAAGTTGTTTTTGCAAAAAGGCATCTTCGATCACATGTCCTTCCAGGGAAGCGGCTTCTTGAATCTCGTGCATCAGTTTTTTTGCTCTGGAGACGAGCTTCTCATCGGCAAGGACTTGATCTGTCGTGATACCGCCTGCTGCGATTGTCAGGCCATTGAAGGGAATATTCCAACAAAGCTTACGCCAGATCGCTGCGTCTAAAACCTGTGCCTGTATACATTTTATACCGGCAGCGGTAAATGCCGAAACCGCCGCTACGACCGTGTCAGGGTAACAATCATCCCGTGAACCGATTTCCACCCGACCGGGTAAATAGTTTTCCACGACGGCGGGGGCCACGCGATTTACACAGACAAAACACAGTCCGGCCAATATCGGATTTTTCGGAAAATATTGTGCCAGATAGTCAACATTGCCCATGCCATTCTGCAAAGTAAGCAAGATCGTTTTTTCCGGCTGAACCAATGTCTGCAACGCCGGCAACAGATCACGATTCGCGGTAGCTTTTGCTGCAATAATAATCCAATCGGCCCAACCAATTGATTGGGCGTCGAGTTCTACCGACGCCGGTTGAATCTTATACATTGTTTCTGCATCACTGGAATCAGGGTTCATCATGCGGAGAGTGATTCCCTCTTTACGCAGAGTGTCATAATCAGAACGCGCCAGGATATGCAGCTGGACTCCGGATCGGGCGAGTAACCCTCCATAGTAGAGGCCAATTGCACCCGGACCGACTAAAACACATTTAGCTGAGTTATTCATGGTCAAAAGCATACAGGAGCTGTACAGTGGAGTTTTGAGGCGTATCGCTCCGGTTTTTATAATCGAGCGTGTAGTGAAGTCCGCGGCTCTCTTTGCGCTGCAAGGCACAATCGACAATCAACGCAGCTACCTGGATCATATTGCGGAGTTCCAGTAAGCTTTCGTCCACTTTGAAATTCCAGTAATAATCGTTGATCTCGCGTTCCAGATTCTGGATGCGTACGCGGGCGCGTTCCAGACGCTTGGTCGAGCGAACGATGCCTACATAGTTCCACATGGTACGTTTTACTTCATCCCAATTGTGCATCAGCACAACTCGTTCGTCTAAATCCTGCACATCTCCATCGACCCAGTCCGGAAGAGCGGTTTCTCTTTTTGCGTGATTACTCAAGTAATCAGCCAATGCTCGGGCGCCGCGATTAGCCATGACAACTGCTTCCAGCAGAGAGTTGCTCGCAAGACGGTTTGCGCCGTGTAATCCAGTGCAGGCTGCTTCTCCGCATGCATACAAACCAGGCAGCGAGGTTTCACCATTCAGATTCGTTCTAACACCGCCGCACAGGTAGTGTGCTGCCGGAACAACCGGAATCATGTCTTTTTCGAGGTAAATTCCCTTGCGCGCGCAGTAATCGTAAATCGTGGGAAAACGATCGCGTAGTTCTTTTTCAGGTTTTCCGCGTATGTCCAGCCAGACATGGCGGGCGCCGGATTGCTTCATTTCCGAGTCGATTGCACGGGCTACGATATCACGAGGGGCCAGATCTTTGCGACTATCATAGCGTTCCATAAACGCTTCACCGTTCATATTGCGCAACACCGCGCCTTCTCCACGAACTGCTTCACTGATCAAAAAACGATCTGAATACACGGAGTAGAATGCTGTCGGGTGAAACTGGATAAATTCCATGTTTAATATTTCCACGCCTGCCCGATAAGCCATCGCGATGCCATCGCCCGTTGCTATGAACGGATTGGTTGTGTATTGATAGACTTGTCCGATGCCTCCGGTTGCCAAAAGTACAGCTCGTGCAGCAAATGTTTCCACTGCACCTAACTGAGTATTCAGGGCGTAAAGTCCGAGGATTCGATTGTTTGCTTTTGAAGCCTTGCTGCTTTGTTTCCGAAGTTTGGATTCTGTGATTAATTCAATGGCAAAATAATGTTCAAACATGTCTATTCTGCTCGAATGGGCAATGCCGTGAAGGAGTGCCTCTTCAATGGCCTTGCCTGTTACATCCTTCACATGCAGAATACGCCGCTTGGAATGACCACCTTCCTTTCCCAGCGAAACCCTGCCATCCTCCAGTTGCGTAAAAGCAACGCCGCGGTGGGCCAACTCCTCTATGCTCGATGGTCCATCTGCCAGGATTTCGCGCACCACATCTTCATCGCAAAGCCCGTCACCTGCGTTTAGCGTATCAGAAACATGTGCATCCACGTCATCAGTGTGTGATGTTACTGCCGCAATGCCACCCTGAGCATAGTTCGTGTTCGACTCAGCGGAGTTTTTTTTCGTAATAACAGCCACGCGATAGCCCGCCTCTGCAACCTTAAGCGCAAAGCTCAGGCCTGCTATTCCACTGCCAACAACGACAACATCATACGCTTTAGACATAATTATAACAGCTGTAATGTTACAAAAGACGGGATGCTTCCTACAGTAAAATATTGTCAATGAGTCGTACCTGATCCACCCAAACCGCTATGCATATCATATGCTTACCCGGAACAATATCGCGCCCGGCCGGTTTCATCGTCAGTGGATCTACAATTTGTACGTAAATGATGCGTATACGCCGTGACAGCAAAAGGTCGTGGGTAATCTCTGCAACAACACGATCCACACTACGGATGCCATCTTTTTGTACCATGTTTTTACCCATCGCAAGCACTTTAGGAATCCTGAGCGCCTCTTCGTACTGAGTATTGGTCAGATAACGGTTGCGGGAACTGATCGCCAGACCGTCTTCATTACGCCGAGTCTCACCGACAACAATTTCTGTTGGGATATTCAGATCCGCAACCATTTTGCAAATGACTGCACATTGCTGGGCATCTTTCTGACCGAAAACGGCTATGTCCGGCCGGACAATATTGAATAATTTTATACAAATGGTTGTTACACCTCGAAAATGACGAGGTCGCGAAATACCACACAAATCAGCGCTAATCGTTTCTTCTTCGACGTAAGTTGAATAACCTTCAGGATAAATCTCTTTCGCCCCAGGGTTAAACACAAGATCGACACCTTTCTCTTTACACTTTTCGAGATCTTCTTCCAGAGTTCTCGGGTAGTGTTCAAAATCCTCGTTCGGTTCAAACTGGGTTGGATTTACAAAAATCGATACAACAACCTTATCCGCTTTCTCTTTGGCAATGTCGATCAGCGAGAGATGACCTTCATGCAAACAACCCATTGTGGGAACCAGGGCGATTAATTCTCCACGAGAACGCAGCCCGATGGCACGCGATTGCATTTCATTTACTGATTGAATGGTTTGCATATAAAAAAATTTCTTGCAATTTGGCAGCTACTGAATCTGACCTCAATGATAATCAAATTCAAATACTACGACTTACATCTTATGAGCGATTCTTACATTCAGGGACTTTTTGCAGAACGTATTGGTGGACAACAATACGGGAAATCTAACGCTATTTACAAGTTCGAAAAAATCAAACGAGCTAAAAAAGCGGCAAAGGAAGCCAATCCGGATGTTGAATTGATTGACATGGGTGTTGGCGAACCCGACGAAATGGCTTTTCCTGTCGTCGTAAAAGCCTTACAAGATGCGGCAGCCAAGCCAGAATATCGTGGCTATGCCGACAACGGTGGTGACGAGTTCAAAGAAGCAGCAGCAAGATACCTGTCTGAAGTTTTCGGTGTCAAAGACATCGACCCCAAAACAGAGGTGGTTCATTCCATCGGTTCCAAGACAGCGCTTACCATGATTCCAGCCTGTTTTGTTAATCCAGGGGATTTTGTGCTGATGACAGTTCCCGGCTATCCGGTACTGGGCACACATACGAAATATCTGGGCGGTCAGGTATACAACATGTCACTGGAGAAAAAAAACGACTTTCTTCCCGATCTTGATGCAATCCCGGCAGATGTGCTCTCCAAAGCAAAAATAATGGTGCTTAATTATCCTAATAACCCGACCGGAGCTTCCGCGACGGTTGATTTTTTTGAGAAGGCAGTAGCATTTGCCAAGGCCAACAACTTGATCATTGTCCAAGATGCAGCGTATGCATCGCTTATCTTTGAAGGAAAACCATTGTCTATCCTTAAGGTTGCCGGTGCCAAAGATGTCGCGATTGAACTGCACTCACTTTCCAAAAGCTACAATATGACCGGCTGGCGCATTGGATTTGTTGTCGGCAATCCACTTATTGTAAAAGCATACGCCGATATGAAAGACAACTCCGATTCGGGACAGTTTCTCGCAATCCAAAAGGCAGCCTCGGTTGCCCTGGCAAATCCTGACATAACCGAATCAATCGCGAAAAAATACTCACGCCGAATGGACTTGCTGGTGAATGTACTGAACCAACAGGGCTTTGAAGCAACCAAACCACATGGCAGCTTTTTCCTATACGTCGCCGCGCCGAAGTCTGCAACTGCAGCAGATAAAACAGTTACATTTGAAACCGGTGAAGCATTTAGTCAGTGGCTTATTAAAGAGGAATTAATTAGCACAGTTCCATGGGACGACTGCGGAAGTTTCGTTCGATTTTCCGTAACCTTTGCAGCACAAGGCGAAGCAGCGGAAAAGGATGTCATTGCAGAAATCGGTAGCCGACTCTCAAAATACACTTTTGATTTTTAGCACGGATTTACAGTATTTGAATTTTCGAAAGTCTACTGCTCTTTTTAAATTCAACGTTTCGCGAGTAACCAAGCAGCGTAGTCGAGATCTTTCGGGTGTGTAATTTTGATGTTTGGATCGGTATTGGGGACTAGCGTCGTACCCATTCCGATTGCGCTAATTGCAGCAGTTTCATCAGTGATATGCAGACGCGTGTTATTCACGTGTTTGTAGGCCCTTAGGATAAGCTCAAGTTTGAAGGCCTGAGGTGTTTCGATGGCCCAGAGGCGTGAACGGTCAAGATCTTCGAATTGAGATTGGATAATATCGGCTGCTGTCGGAATCCGTTTGATCGTATCGGTTACCGGGTGCGCCAGAGTCGCTGACTGATCTCGAAGCACCGTTGAATGAAGGGTGGCGATCGAATGGCTCGACACAAGCGGACGTGCGCCGTCATGTATGAATACATGAGAACAATTCTTCGGCAGTTGCCGTAGCGCTGCATAGACTGAATCCTGTCTGCGGTTACCTCCCTGAACCCAATCGCACGGTATCTCATCCAGATCAATGGAAGCAAGTGCTGCCTCTAAAGCAATTTTTTGTGCCGAGTCACGATAAACGATCGTGAAATGCTTTACGCATTTACTGGATACAAAAGCACGGAT
>JBNKZP010000087.1:0-6742 GCA_050301675.1 Puniceicoccaceae bacterium | reverse complement strand
CCAATGTCAATATTTTCAATTGCTAATTCAAAAGTAACATCTGGTTTGGCCACGGTTTCTTCAAAGGGGTACAGATTGACAACGACAAGGTCAATCATGTCGATACCATGCTCATTGGCAGCAGCCATGTGATCGACTTTATCGCGACGTGCCAGTAATCCTCCGTGAATTTTCGGGTGCAGTGTTTTGACACGACCTTCCATCATTTCAGGAAACCCGGTATAATCGCTGACTTCAACGACAGGAATACCTTCTGTTTCAAGAAGCTTTGCCGTGCCTCCGGTAGAAAGAAGCCGATAACCATATTGCTCAACCAGAGTCCTGGCAAAAGGCACAAGGCCGGATTTGTTGCTTACGGAAAGAAGTGCTGTTTTTTGCATAATTTTGTCTGAAACTTTGTTTATCCTTGGATTTCCAAGTATCTTGGCGAATGTCAAATTTTCTTTTTTAACAATTATAATGCAAACACTTCGTCGCATCATACACATTGATATGGACTGCTTTTATGCTTCCGTTGAAATGCGTGAGCGCCCGGAACTCAAAAACAAACCCATTGCAGTTGGTGGTTCTTCGGGTCGGGGTGTACTGACCACTTGCAACTATGTTGCCCGCAAGTTTGGCATCCGCTCTGCTATGCCGGTTTTTAAAGCACGACAGCTCTGCCCGCATCTCATTATCCTTCCGGTGCGCTTTGACCTCTATCGCAAGGCTTCGCAGCAAATCCGCTCCATTTTCAAACGCTACACCGAATTGGTCGAACCACTCTCGCTAGACGAGGCCTATCTGGATGTCACTCATCAAAAACGTCGCGGAGCTGAAATTGCACAAGAGATCAGAAAGGTCGTCTACGATGAGACCGGACTGACAGCCTCAGCAGGCGTTGGACCAAACAAACTGATTGCCAAAATTGCCAGTGACTGGAACAAGCCCAACGGACAATGTGTTGTCTCTCCTTCAAAGATTAAAGCTTTTATGCACGAATTACCAGTGCGCCGTCTCTGGGGCGTCGGACCTAAGAGCGCTGCGCGTTTATCAGAAATGAACGTTAATACCTGCGGCGACCTTCAAAACTATAGTCAGTCCAGGCTAGCCAAAGAGTTTGGAAGCTTCGGCCCTGAACTGTATCGCTTATGCCGTGGAATTGATGATCGCCCGGTTCAACCCAACCGCATTCGCAAAAGCCTGAGCAACGAACATACCTTCGAAAAAAATATCGACACCCTGGAAGCTTGCGAAAAAGCATTACAGATTCAACACAGAGAACTGCTGGAAACATTGCAGCAAAAAGCGGTTGACCGACAAATTGCAAAAATTCTGGTCAAATTGAAATTCAGTGATTTTCGTAGAACTACTGCTGAAATTACAAGTCAGCAACCTGAATTCAGCAGTTATCTCAAACTTCTGCACCAGGCATGGGGGCGTAGTGGCAGATCTATTCGTTTGCTGGGCCTGGGGGTACGTTTTGCAGAAACAATGGAAAAGCCTGAACAACTTGAACTGGGCCTTTGAAATAGGGCACAAAAATGGCGCACTCCCTACCCCTAAGAAGTGCGCCAACCATTGTCTACTTTGTACCTGTCACAAGGACAGGATTTGTTTTGTTACCCCAACCTCCCTTGCGGGAGAAATTTAAACTTTATGAGATTTATGAAACTATTCTTTTTTGGTACTTGCAAGTCTTTTCATACAGAAATTATGTTCTTAGATATCTTTTTGCCACAGCTGATTGCAGTAATGAAAAAGATAAGAAATGCTAATTAATTATTCGGTATGTCTTAGGTAAACAGCGATGAATTTTTCTAGAGCAATTGAGGATATAATAGCAGACTTCCGGGGTCTTCCAAGGACGACGACGGATTCTTTGAAACATGAACCGGTCCCGTTGGATAAGATACTAACAATAGTCAAAGAAAAGCATAATCTCGAAAGACTCAGTCCTGAGCGAACGATTGTTGAAAACTGGAATGAAATTTTCGGGAATCTTGCAGGACGCTGTAATCCTTCATCCATAAAAGACGGAAAAACACTTGTTATTTCAGTTACAAATCAAACACTGCGTTCAGAATTACAATTTAAGAAAAAAAGCTTGCTGAAAAAGATACAGACGCTGCCTCATTGTGAAAATATTTCTGAGATTTTAGTCAGAGCATAATTGACACATCTACTTTACCTCAAAGTCTCCCAAAAAATGACACAACAACAAGCACAAGAAAGACACGAAGAGGAAAACTACCTGAATCTTCTAAGAACAGTTCTGGAGACAGGCACCTATCGTGATGATCGGACTGGTACTGGCACTTATTCCATATTCGGTGCCCAGGCACGTTTTTCACTCAATCCTGGCTTTCCTCTCCTAACAACCAAAAAGCTTCACCTGAGATCTATTATCCATGAATTGCTTTGGTTTCTAAAGGGCGATACTAACATTCAATATCTAAAGGACAATAACGTCACAATCTGGGATGAATGGGCAGATGAAAATGGTGATCTGGGCCGCATTTACGGAGCGCAATGGACGGATTGGCGAGCAAGCGATAACAGCAGAGTCAATCAAATCGAAGAAGTCATTTACTCGCTTAAAAATAATCCGGACAGCCGCCGACACATCGTTTGTGCCTGGAACCCGGGAGAACTCAAGCAAATGGCCTTGCCTCCCTGTCACGCCTTGTTTCAGTTTTATGTAGCCAATGGCGAGTTAAGTTGTCAGCTCTACCAGCGCAGCGCAGATATTTTCCTGGGCGTGCCCTTTAACATAGCTTCCTACGCACTGCTGACACTTATGGTTGCACAAGTCTGTGGACTCAAGGCAAAGGAATTTGTGCATACTTTCGGCGACTTGCATCTCTATGCAAATCATGTTGAACAAGCGAAACTACAACTGATGCGTAAGCCGCACAAACAACCACAAATGAAGCTCAACCCGGATGTAAAGACGATAGATGGTTTCAAATTTGATGACTTTGAATTGTCGAATTACGATCCACATCCAGCAATCAAAGCACCCATTGCAGTCTAATACACTTGTTTGCCCAGCACTTGTCTACATATGAATACCTTCAAAGCAATTGCCGCCATGGCAGAGAATCGCGTGATTGGCAATAAAGGTCAAATTCCCTGGCATTTACCGGAAGACTTCAAATGGTTTAAGCGCACTACCATGGGACACATCCTTGTTATGGGCCGAAAAACGTATGAATCAATTGGCCGACCACTTCCAGGGCGCGAAACTTTTGTCCTCAGTCGCACTCAACGCTTGATCCCAGGGGTACGGACATTTAACGATTTTTCCGACCTGAAACATCTTGTAACAGACAAAACAATCTGGATCGCCGGTGGCAGCGAGATTTACAGACAGATGCTACCTGAGTGCAGCGAGCTTTATCTAACCCGCGTTCATCGAAATGTCGAAGGCGATACGTTCTTTCCCAACTTTGAAGACCGGTTTGATTTAACCGAAAGAATTTTTAAACAACTGGATTTCACTATTGAGCGTTGGGTAAAGAAAGCATGAGGAAAAGTAAAGATGAGCCGGCTTAAGCTCTGCTTTGTAAAGCCCGAATCCGCAAGTATCCACACAAACCTTGCGTACTGTCAAAATAGCAAGTAGCCAGTACTGTAAAACTCGTAAAATTGCGTCACGACCTGATTTTCTTAAAGCGATCCGAGTACAAATCCTGTTGGCTCAGCTTAAATCGGGAAGGAACAGCAAAGTTCGGGAGATGACTTCTACAAAACTTTCTGGCACGAACTTTAAATTCACGGATTGACTCGTCTGTAGACAATTTAACAGTGGCCACAACGGTCTGGCCAGTGATTGGATGCGATTCACCGGTCACAACTGCATCAGACACTCCTTCTATTTGCAACAACACGTTCTCGACCTCAGCTGGATTGACTTTACTTCCACCGACATTGATGGCTTCACCAACTCTTCCGAGAATGCGCATCCATTCGCCATCCACTTCAACGCGGTCGCCCGTGTCAAGAAATCCTTCTTCGTCGAATGGGCTGGGAGCATTGAGATAACCGAGCATGGCTGACTCAGCACGTACCCAAAGCCGATCATTAACTACTTTGGTCTCGAATCCTTCCCCACCAACTCGTACCCATAAGGACTGAGAATCTCGAGATTTTGACCGTAAAATGCCTAATTCGGTCATACCATAAGTTTGTTGCAACTTTACTTCGGGCAGTTCTTCAGCTATGCGTGATAATGTTATTTCAGGCATTGGCTCGGTACCGTAGGTTATCACTTTCAATGAGGACAGGTCGTATCGTGAAATTCCACCAAAAAGTAACATTAGGTTTAAAAATGTTGGCGAGGTCGGCAGTAATTCAACTTCATGGCGCTCAATTATTGTACACACTGCCTCTGGAGTTCGTTCAGGTGCAACAATAACTGTCCCTCCATTGGAAAAGGTATACAATAACGTATTGATTCCGCCAATATGATCCATCTGCAGAAAAACCAATGTCCGAAACTTACGCTTACGCACTTCGAACTTTTTCAATAAAAATGCGGCATCATGAACTGCAGCTTTGTTTGGACCAGTTGAGCCTGAAGTAAAGAGTACCAACCCTGGATGCGATCTGTCCTTTAATTTTTCGTATAATTCATGATTCGCGGTCATTCCAGTTACATGAATATCACCATGGTCCTTTTGAATACTGATTCGATATTCAACACTTGCAACCTCGCAGAAAAGTTCGTGATGTGACTTTGAATCGGGAGCAAGAGGGACTGCAACACAGCCTAGCTTCCACAAAGCAAGTAAAGCTGAAATGGCAGGAAGCGAATAATCACCCTCAATCGACACGATCCGCCCTGGCTTGACTCCAGCTTTGATAAGCTTATTCACCCACTCTTCAACTCCGAATACAAACTGGTCGTAGTTAATTTCTGTATCGTTCGCGATTAAAGCAGGCTCTGACTTAAACTCGCGCATTCTGTCTAACAATTGCAGAACATTCATCCAACACCTCCCGGATAAACCTCCTGGCCTGTCACGATGAAGCTCCTCTCATTAATAAAGAAAGTAAAAGCCCTAAGGCGGGGCCTCTCACTCTTTCGACGGAGCCATGCATGCGTAGATCAGAAAAAGGACATTCACACCTGGCAGCAACATCAGCAATGAAAGATAGGCTTCCTTGCCCACGTCACGCAGCCGCTTGAGCAACTGCATCAAGGCAACTAAATAGCATATCAATACAATCACGATACTGCAGAAAATCCCTAGAGTAGCGAACTCACCATGATGGAAACTATGGGCAAAATAGGAATATGCGATGTAACTAAAGCCCGCAGCGAACAATGCAAGCGCCACAATACGGACTGTAAAAGTCATACGACCAATCTGACCTTCGGAACTAAGAAAACTCGTTTTCATACTGTTAGATAACGTTTTAATAACCTACATAAATTACAACTTTTTAAGACCTTATTAAGAACCGATCTCGACCGGATTCAATTTCCAGATGTGTTCAGCATATTGGCTGATCGTTCGATCTGACGAGAAGTTTCCCATATTTGCTGTATTCAGAATTGCCATCCTAGCCCAGCGTTTTTTATCGCTAAATGCCTTATCGACTTCCTCTTGGACACGCACATAGTCTGCATAATCAGCCAGACACAGATAGGGATCTCCCTCCTCCAGCAAGCTTCTGCACAGCGGTTCAAATGCATCATGCTCACCTGGCGTAAAATAATCCGAACGCAACCAGTCAATCACTGCCTTCAACTCCCAGTTGCTATTGTAATAATTGTAGGGATTATAGTGTTGCGCTCTCAGGGACTCAACCTCCTCGACCGTATTACCAAAGATGAAAATATTTTCGTGACCGACTTCTTCCCGGATCTCAACATTCGCACCGTCCATCGTGCCGATTGTCAGTGCACCGTTCAGCGCCAGCTTCATATTTCCGGTACCGGACGCTTCTTTGCCGGCAGTCGAAATTTGCTCTGAGATATCTGCCGCTGGTATCATTTTCTCAGCCATCGTTACACGATAATTTTCAGGAAAGACTACTTTTAGCTTATCCTGAATCCTCGAGTCATTGTTTATGGTCTCAGCAACTTTATTGATCGCCCGTATAATGTTTTTTGCCAGCACATACCCCGGAGCTGCTTTTGCTCCAAAAATAAAGACCCGCGGGTTCATTTCGTAATCTGGATCATTGAGCAACCTGCGGTAC
Organism: Puniceicoccaceae bacterium; assembly: GCA_050301675.1. GTDB lineage: Bacteria > Verrucomicrobiota > Verrucomicrobiia > Opitutales > Coraliomargaritaceae > Lentimonas. The sequence goes on along the minus strand of JBNKZP010000087.1, from coordinate 550 downwards.
AACGTAAGTATGTGTAACAGATTCAAATGCTGGCGCTTGTATTCATGCAAGCGCTTGATTTGTACATCAAATAAAGCATCCGGGTTAATTTCGATTCCACAGTCTTTTTTTACAAATTCGGCAAATGCTTCTTTGTTTGCATGCTTGACAGCCATGAAGCGCTCTTGAAAACGAGTATCGTCGGCAAATTTCGCAATTTCTTGTAGCTGATTAAGCTGTGTCGGCCACTCTTTACCGATTTTTTCGGTTATCAAATTACTTAGCCCCGGATTACAAGCCAGTAACCAACGACGTGGAGTAATGCCATTGGTCATATTGACCAATTTGTCCGGATACAATTCGTGGAATGTGGCAAACAAATGCTTTTTCAGTAATTCTGTATGCAGCGCGGCTACACCGTTTACTTTCGAAGAACTAATAACGGAAAGATATGCCATGCGAATCATTTTGGGCTCACCTTCTTCAATAATAGAAAGCTCTGCCTTTTTGGCTCCGTCGCCAGGCCACTTCGCCTCAACAACACTATTCAGAAAACGCGCATTTATCTCGT
>JBNKZP010000086.1:0-6901 GCA_050301675.1 Puniceicoccaceae bacterium | reverse complement strand
TGGCTAACAGAAAATTCGTCTAAGGCTATTTGCGGCACTGCACCGAAGATACCCTCAAGATATTGGCGATTGAACTTTGTCGTTGCCCGAACATCTTGCTTGTTGAATTCATCCAGACAATACAGTGAAGTCGAACCTTTACCGTCCTTCTCACAAAACCATATCTGATCACGCCGAAGAATATCCGGAATCATCAAACCTGTGTCATGGGTCGCAATAATTAGCTGGGCACCTTTATCATTCTGCGGACCGTGAAACCACTTGAGGATAGCTTTCGTGAGATTGGGATGTAATCGTGCTTCAAATTCGTCAATGACGAGGATAGAACCTTCTTCGATCGCACGAAGCATGGGTCCTGCCATTGCTACAAACTTACACGTACCATTGGATTCGTCATTCCTTAAATCAAGTTTTTCAGTACCTGTAGAACTTCCTTCTGAATTGTAGATTTTATGTGAGGTGTTAATCTCTACTTTTTTAGGGAGTTTTGCTATAAAAGCCTTTTTAATGTTAATAGGCATATCATCTGGAAGTTTTTTCTCGTCAAAAGGTTCAATCTTACTCTCAACATCACATATATTGAAATCCGCTCTTTGAATGTATTGCAGCAGCTCCTGCTTGTTTTCTTTATCTAACATAAGTTCTGCCGTATGATTAAAATAAGTAGTTTCATCCAGTCCAGATAAGAACCGAAGATTCCTAAACCAATCCATAATCTGCTCTGCAAACTTAGAATTAAATTCAGCACACACCTTGAGAAATAAAGCATTCGGACGCGTTCGCGAAACAAGAAGCTCCAGGCCTTTTTCTTGTCTTAAGTTCGGAAAAATATTCTGTCCCTCGCGTTCAAAAATGCATGCCTCCGGCCCCCTTGCTCGTTTGCGAAACAGCCACTCCTCCTCAACGCCACTTCCGGAAACTGCAAAGCCATAACGAAAACGCTCCTCCTGCTCACGAACCAAAAATTCCAACTCAAAAACAGAAGCTCCATCACGCTGATCTTCGCGTAATCGATTGGTTTCTACAGATACTCCTGCTTGTTCGACTCTTTTGGAAAGAGATTCAAGTACAAACCTCCGCATCCAATTTATAGCATTAAGGATATTTGATTTTCCAGAGGCATTTGCACCATAAAGAACTGCTGACTTTAAAAGCTGATAATTTGCCGGAGCCTCGATTACATTATTATACCGCAAATGTGCATCACTGGATGCCTCGAGTATCAGCGACTGGCGTTCGCTGATTGAGCGAAAGTTCTCAACACTGAAATTAATGAGCATTTATTACCTATAAATGCAAATTTTCTGCAATATCAATACAAAAAGTGTATTATTACGGCACACCAACACTACCGCCGTAACTGACTCTCTATCGAGTCGCCATACCCAAAGAGTTCCAGATAGGCTTTACCAATCTGCTGGTTGTTCTCGTCGAAGACTGCGCAAGCGCCTTCCCAGTAGGCATTGTCTGCACGATTGCCGACAAATTCCTGATTGTCCAAAAGTGGGCGCAGGTGATAAGTCACTTTTTCTACATTATCAGGATGCACAGCATGTATCGTCACTTCGGTCGGATAGCTGTTTCCGGTGCGTTTACTCTTCCATACCTTACCGGTTTTCCAGTCAAAATCTTTTGCATAAACATGTGTTGTCTTACCCTGCGAATCGATCCAGTAAATCGCCGACCACGGATCGGCTTTGCCTGCCTTGGTGCGCAAACGATATGCTTTTATTTCGGTGCCGTCATCCAGTTGGATCGCCGCCCAATCCCAACCCTCCTGATTCTCGCTCAGTTGACTGGAAGAAGTTTCATGATCCATCCAGCCAATACCAGTTATCTCAGTGCGTTGGTCACCTTCGATCAGTACACCGGTGATTGCCAGCCTGGGATAAGTCCAGTACCAGCTTACCGCTTCAGGATCGGCGCCCTTGCGGCTGAGGCCCCGCTCACCAAATACAACGAGTGGTTTCAGGGGCCGGAGTCGTATCTCAAGCATGCTCCCATCCGGCAACGCCAGCTCCTGCTCGATGAGTTCATCCGCCGCATTCCAGCGGGCAATAATCGGGCCAACCTGCAAATCCAGCGTCTTTGTCGATGCCTGAGCCTGCCACCCTTCGCGCAAAACACGCTCTTCGTGGACATACTGCCCGGCATCCAGATCGCTTAAGGCAAGGTATGCCGTGAACAATTGCTGTGTGCCAAAGGGAACCGACTCCTCCTCCGACTCAATCGAATCAGCATCACCCTGTATACGAAAAACAGTCGACTGAAAGCCAAACTCACGGCTACCATCAACCGCTCTCAGGTGCCCCACCCAATACCACCACTCGATCGCATAGCCCGGATGCGACCCATGGTCACGCGGAAGCTGCGGCACGTAATCCGGTTGCGGCACGAAGTAACCTGACTCTGTCCTCAACGGCGGCTGTATCCAGTCCGCAGCTGCCAAGGAAAAGACACTCAGCATACTTACCAGGAAAACACTCTTTGAACTTTTAACGTCGAACATTGAACTTCAAACTTTGAATAGTAATTCGCCTCCAGCTTCAAACAATTAGTCATTAATTCAACGTTCGACTTTTGATGTTCGAAGAGTTCAAAGCGGTAAACAAACCACAAAGATAACCACATGCAACCAGCCCAACCCCGAAGAGCAGTATCCCGAAAAACGGCAGTTTCCACAGCAGAGTCCACCCAAAAGACTGTACATTGATCACGTAGATCAACAACCAACCCAAGGCTAGCCCCACCACAGTGCCACTGAGCCAGGAACTTAGCGCAATGCTGGCGCTTTCCAGGCCAGCCATTAGTATAAAACTACGTGACCGGAAGCCCAGATGGGACAAGGTTTCCCAGGTGCTGGCGGACTCAGCAAAAATGGCTAGCATCCCGAGTACCAGCCCTGCGATTGCGACTGTTGTGCCAATGATGTTGAGCGCAAAGGTCACGCGAAAGTCTGATGAAAGATGGTCAATACCACCTCACGCAACTCCCGGGCATTGCGAATATCCAGACCGGGAAACTCCAGGCGCAACGCGTCCCGCACGACGTTGGTATCGACTCCTGATTTCAAAAATAGGCTTGTGTTTAAGGGACGATCAGTTCCTACCCATTGACGCCAGATATTCTGGTCGATGGCTGCTGTGCCAAACTCGTTTCCATAATCCGCATAAATCCCGATGGGTGTAACTGCCTTCGGCCCCGCAGGTGTTTCCAGGGTCACAACACCACCCTGCAACACACCAAACCGCCGTGCGAAGGCTTCACTGACCAGAGCCGGCTCAGCCCCTTCCACGGGATTCAGTGTGCCGGGAGGACTCTGCCATATCTGATCGATCCGGTTTTCCCAAAGCTCAAGATCGACTCCCACGAGCATACTTCTCCCACGCGGAGCATTGACGTAGGTAACGTATTGCGTATCTGCATAGTCAACTGCTTCTTTGCTAACCAATCTGGCAACAACTTCGGGGTCGATCCCATTCAGCGAGTCTGCTCCGGTAGAACCTTTTTCCGATATATACAAATCTGCCTGGAAGCGCACATCAAGCCATCGCTCAATCGTGCTCTGGAAACTGCCGACCAGTTGCAAAATACCGGTTACCATGGCAACTGCCACCACCAGACCTGCTACTGCCAACCGGTGACGGCTGGAACCTTCGGCAACCCGACTCACTGCCAGCCGACTTACCGGGCCGAGATCGAACCGCAGCAATCCTCTATTCAGCGCCACCATGCACTCACCGGAAAGCAAAGCCGCTCCGAAAATCCAGCACCCGGCTGCAACAAATCCACCTACCGGTATACGTCCCCCGCTCTCCAGAACAGGCGCCGGCAATTTCAATGCAAGCAATCCAAAAAGGATCATTAACATAGCAGGCCAACGGCTTTGCAACCAACGAAACCCGGGCGACCAATCGCCGCGAGCCAGGATCTGTGCCGGAGGAGTTTGCATCGCATCCCTTGCCGGCAACCAGCCGGCGAGCAAACTTAAAGCAATCCCCATGCCAAAGCCCACCCACAGATCCGAGGCTTGTAGCCGAATAGACTCCACAGAGGTCGCGAAGTACAAAGCATTTACCGTATCGGCCAACACTTGTACGGTTGCAGTAGCGAGCAACGCCCCCAGACCGATGCCCAAGGCCGAGCCGAGCAGTCCGATAAACGCAGCTTCCAGCAACAAAGTAACTCGAATCGATCGACTGCTAGCACCAAGACTCTTCAACGTCGCTATCTCGCCACGCCTGCGAACAACTGCAGTATCCAGGGCCTGTAAGATAAGATAGGCACTCACCATCATCGAGATCAGGGACAGGATGACCAAGTTCAGAGCCCCTGACCTCTATGGAACTGAAAAGGATACCATTTTGTAGATTAATGTCATTTCGGAGTCCGGATATTTCGTTTGTGTCTCAGTAAGTTGAGCACACAGATATTCCAGGGTAGCATTCTCTTTTGGAGTGCTCATTGCGTGAACTTCAACAGTCAAAGTTTTATTTTGTCGATCAGGTATGAGATTGACCTCTGTGTGAAAAATCTGACGTGCCAGCGCGCGTACTTCGTCTTGATGGTGGAGATTGGTTTTTTCGCGTAATAGATGGCTTATTACAGTTTCGGCACGATAGGCAATCAGTTTAATCATATCGATGAAGTGCTTGCTGCGATGACAGAGCCCCTGAAAGGATTCCCCTTCAGGCAATTCACCAAAGGGTATTTTGCGTTTTTGTTCACGGCGTTTGGCTTTGAGTGCCTCTAACTCGGTCTCTTGCTCGTAGATTTGTTGTATCAGTTGTTCTTTTCGCTCCAGAAACGGCTCCACCTGGTCTTTTTCGATAGCGCCCTGAAGGGTGTGACTAGCAAATTCGCCTTTGAGTTTGGCTAACTCAGCGGCGCGTTTTCTGACTTGTCCATCCAACTGCCGCCAAGCCGGGTTGACGACCTCTGTGGTCTCAGGAATCGATGCCAACTGATAGTCCACCAGAGCATCGATATTCATACTTTTGCGCCCGTAGCGAAAGAAGTTTTCCAGAGACCATCGACCGAACTGATCCTGTCCAATAGCCTCGCTAGCGGCTCGATACTGTGTACTCAGGATTGCGGTTTGATGACCCTTCTCAGTGAGCTTGCGAATTTCACGAACCCAGAGCCTTTCGCTCGGCTTCGAGCCGATCAGTACGCCCCGTTCAGCTAGCTTCCACTGGACCAGTTGACCGGTTTTGAGCTTTACTGTTGTGCTCATAAATGCCTCCACCGGCCAGGGTTCATAAGAGCCTTTACGGTAGGTTTGACAGGCAATTTGCTTTTCCCACATGCGCTTAAAGAATCCGGGACTGTAGCCCTCGCGGTCAAAGACAAGTCGGAAACGACACAAATACGGATCGGCCTTGAGTTGCTCTTCGCTGGGTTGGTTCGGGATATCCTCCAATAATTGGGGCACAATCTGCTCTTCCAGCACCGTGAGCAAACCGGGATCCACTGCCGTATTAACTTTAAAAACAGGCTGACCATCCTCTTGACTGACCCAATAGTCATTGGTCGCACGAAGACACAAACGCTGCCTGGCTACGTAATGACGCGGCAGTTTTGTTTGACTGCCATGATAGACTCGCAAATGACCATCGACGTAATAGAGAGTTCCTCCTACTGTTTGCTGTAGGCTTTCTGCTTCCATCCAGTCTTTGGACAAGGCGCTAGCCCAACTTTTGACAGATTCTTCACTGGCGGTGATCCACTGGATCTTTTTGCGCAGGGTTTTGACACAGGGACAACGATCCAGGCCCAGCAATTTGCCCCATTCTCCCGGGGCACAATAGCGTAACTGTTCGATTGAGTTGACTCGGTTCAAGCTCATCATTGCCAGCAAAAGGAATATATTAACCAGGCTGTAGTAGCCTTTAGGCAGATCAAAAAAACGTTCACTATGCCTGAGTAGTCCACAGCACAATAAAGCCGGAAGCGCTAAAAGTACTCCACCGCTGCGAACATCATCACAACGCTGAAAGTGTGTTTGAGTACCCTCAGATGACCTGCCCATACTGGCCAAAACCCGATCTAACACATTCGTTGTAGCCACTCCCATGGGAGTCTGGGCATCCTCTGCACTACGCTGACTTTTAGTTGTTGAGCAGTCCCGTTGGCTTATATCACTTCCCTGATCACTTTCTTCACGGCAGTGCCTGGGCGCTTCGTTTTTTTTTAGCAGGTTTGCTCAAGCGACCATCAGCAAGGGCCTTTCGCAATACATCATAGCTGAGCGCCAACTCTCTGCTGATCTCACTGATCGTGCGGCCTTCGTTTAAGCGCCCTTGTACTTTCTCAAGCACTTCAGCAGTCAATACACGCGCTTTGCTGCCTCCTTTACGACTTTTGAAAAAAGTACCTGGCCCGTCTTCTCGATATCTTTTGACCCAACGCTTAATCGCCAGAGGCTTAATCTGAAAAACGCGAGCCAGGACACTCTGAGGCACGCTACCATTAACATAGAGTTGGCTTACGATCATCCGAAACGAATCAAGATCATCCAATGCATGTGAAAACACCGGCAGGGTACCATAAAAGTAAACCACACTCTCTTCTGTTTTCTGATAACCGACATCGTTAGTGATAGCAGTGACTCCATCGTAAAATACGGGTAGTTGCATTTGAGGCATAATCGTTGAAACCGGGCAGGTAATTGAAGCAATTCTGAATTTTAGTATCCACACGTAATAGAAACACTCAAATGGTATCAATCCCATTTCCGGACAGACACCAACTTGTTTTTGGCGCAATCACCGCATTTATCAGGCATTCAAAGAATTTTCACCTTATAGAGGTCAGGGGCTCTGAACCTGGTCATTGTCGACACCAAAGTCGTCTCTGTCTTTAACGAAAGCCACACCGCTCAAATGCTTGGTTACCTCAA
>JBNKZP010000085.1:0-7020 GCA_050301675.1 Puniceicoccaceae bacterium | reverse complement strand
AAAGGTTGGGTTTTGTAAGCCACCGATGAACGCGGATTTGCATGGATCAGACGCAACGCCAAAAAAGGATCAAGTATCGTCACGCTGTAGCGCTCCCACTCGTCTCAGGTAATCCCGGTTGACCTGAAAATGATTGGATTTGATAAAGATAAAGTCATCCATGCCGGCAGCGCGGTAGTCCGCCTCTTTGTCTCCCGGAAAACCTGCAAGGACGAGATGTACTTTGCTCAATGCCGCTTTGATTGCTTTGGCGTAGTCGACGAAACATTCGCTATAGTCATCATCGGTGCCGCAGACCACGGCAATGGCGGCTCCGGAGTCTCTGAGCGCGGCGACCGCATCATCAGGACGCTCAAAGCCGTTCGACGAAATTACATTGAAGCCTCCTGCCGCGAAGAAGGCTTTGGTAAAGTCTGCCCTTGCTTTGTGTCGGCGTAGCGGGCCGAGGTTGACCAGAAAGATTTTAGGCCGGACTCCGGGTTGAGCTTCGAATTTATCGGCAGCGGCGCGCAGTGCTTCGTAATTTGCAGCAAGACGTGTGTGAGGCAATGGTGTGATCGGATTGCACGATTCATTACCGTTTCGGATGACTCCGTTCATTTCGCCAATGGTTGCGCCGGTTAGCGCTGCTTCGGTCAGTAATGAAATCAGTGCGTCTTTACTTGATTTGGAAATTTCTTCCAGGAGTTGCTTGTGTCTGTCTGTGTCATTCTGACTGGAGGAAGCGCGTGCCTCCGAAACTTCCCGAATGCGGGTTTTCCGGATCTGATCATAATCGGGCAGGTCTGTCGCCAGCGGCGGCTCATCAATGTTTGGATAGACATTGGTGCCGATCAGGCTGATGCGCCGATGATTCAACCGATCTTCTCGCTCGGTTGCGGTGGCAGCGATGTTATGTTGAATGAAGTTTTGCTGCAGCGCTGTTTCGATGCCACCGGCAGCTTCGATCTCCTGAAAGAAAGACCAGGATTTTTCGCTCACTTCACCGGTCAGCCATTCAATTGTCCAGGAGCCGCCCGCCGGATCCACTACGTTGGTAAGTTCACATTCTTCCTGAAGAATAAGATGGGTGTTGCGGGCGATGCGGGCGGAAAAGTCCGTCGGCAGGGCGAGCGCTTCGTCAAAATTACCGACACAGAGACTATCGATTCCGGCGATCGAGCCACTGAGCGCTTCCATGGATGTACGCAGCATGTTCACGTACGGATCCCGGGCAGTCTTGTTGTGAAGCCCGGTACGCACGTGAAGCTTTATCTTGGAGGCTTCGTCACTGCCACCAAAGGCTTTAACCACTTTTGACCAAAGCACACGAGCGGCGCGGATCTTGGCAATTTCCATGAAGAAATTCGGACCAATGTTCATACTAAATCGGATTTGTTTTGCGGCAGCATCGATTTCCATGCCGCGCTCAAGCATTTGTCGGATGTAAAAGACACCGGTAGCGAGCGCTATACCAAGCTCCTGTGTGGAAGATGCACCTGCCTGGTGATACGGCATTGTCGAAACTCCGATCGCTTGAATACCAGGCGCGTTTTGAGAACAGTGATTTGCGAGTATGGCTTGTTCATCAGACAACTGTTCCAGTTTTGTTGGCAAAGTTCCGGTAGCGGCGAGCATTGCCAATGGATCCATATTAAAGCTGCCACGTATGGTTTCCGGCTGAATACCGTGCTTTTGGAGCCAGGCAAAGAAGAGTGCGGCGACACTCAAACCGGAACACCCGCAGCTTATGTGAAAGCTAACCGCCTCCGGAATGATCTCGTTAAAGGCAGTTTCAATATCGTTCAGGTTGGCAAGTGACAAGCCGCAGGCCCCGACTTCTCCCGGCTTGGCCTGTTCAGGGTCAACTCCATTGAGAGTGGCTATATCAAATGTTACATTAAGTGCATTCTGACCGCCCATGAGGGCTTCGTGAGCGATGCGATTAAACTCAGCGGGTAATCCACAGGGCAGTTCCTGCGCGATTTCCCATAGATTAGCATTGTAGCCTGCCGCACGAGTACCACGCAGATAATCATCAAATCCGGGCAGAGTTTTAGCGGCTGAAAGATTTTCAAGGACATCTTTCCAAAGGATCGGTTCCAACTCGATGCCTTCAAGAGTCTTATGTCGCATGACTTTGTCAAACGGCTTTCCTTTGAGCAGCTTCTCAGCGGCAGCACGCCATTCTTCTTTTTGGGGAATCGAAAATTCTTCAAGCAGTCTTGATGTCATTACCATAAGTTTATGGTAATGACATCAAGTTGCTGAAATGGGAATATTTTTATTCGGGATATTTTTGTCAAAGAGTGTGAATCAAAGTGCATGTAAAGGCTAATATAAAAAGGTTTGGAAGTACTCTGTCGAAATCGATTGATAGTGTTGTCTGGCTCGATTTCGACTCGAATTTCAATGACAATTTCGATTCACAGTCATCCCACAGGATTCTCTGTAAATAATTAACCACGAAGAGCACAGAGCAGCAACCAAAGTCTGAAACGCTGAAACTGAGGATACGCCAGTGGCTCACGCAAAGACTCCAAGACTCAAAGGTAAGGGCAATAGCTCAATCGATCTGAAAAAACTTGGCATTTTAGGGTTGAGCGAAGCGAGCGTGAGTCAAAATATTCTTTAAAAAACAAGAAATGAGATGATAGTATTACGAAGTACTCGATGTATTCTAAAAATATTTTCTTAGTATTCTTCGTAGTTTATGAAAGCAAAGCAATGGACATTCAAAGTTCGATTTTCCTTCTGGTTCCGGCTACGTTGGGTTGGGATGTGTGTAGGTCTAACTCACAATGTTAGGCGAAAAAGTGGGGAATTTTATTCGAAATTCATGGCTCTCTTTTTCATTGAGCACTTGTTTTTGGCCCGTGTTTGTGCAAAGTAAATATTCTTATGATTGAAATTTATTTCAAATTTTCAAACTATCAGGAGTTCATAATCCTGGCTCAATTTTGATGATATTGCCTGCCTTTAGAGACTATTTTCATGCAAGTTACACTTTTAAAATCCAAACTGCTTCGAGCAGAAATCACAGATAGTGCACTTCACTACGAAGGAAGCCTGGCGATAGACGCTTCTTTGATGAAGCAGGTTAATCTCGTTCACTATGAAAAGATTTTGGTGGCCAACATCGCGAATGGTGAACGTTTTGAGACCTATGCAATTGAAGCGCCATCGGGTTCCTGCACAATTTCACTCAATGGCGCTGCGGCCCGAAAAGGTGAAATCGGTGATTTGCTGGTTATCATGTCTTTTGCACAATTTGAGGCAGAAGAAGCAAAAAAGTGGCGTCCCAAGGTTCTTGTATTGGCTGATCGAAATAAGCGCGTCGTCAGAACAGACAATGTTCTGGTGGGTGAAGGAATGTATCATACGGTCTAGTCAAAATTGGCTGAAAAGGGATTGTTCTTCGGCGTTCGTCCACTCAAGGTGTAAAGTAAAGTGTATTGCTACGTAGAAACGACTGTTCAAATGCCTCGTTACCGATCGTTTTTGTTCCCGGAAGCTATCCTGGAAAGTGGTGTTATTCATCTGGAAGGCCGCGAAAGTCACCATCTGGCTCGTGTCTTTCGGGCGAGAGTGGGCGAAACGATTGAAGTGCTTGATGGCAAGGGAACTCATTACATCGGAACAATACATTCCGTAGATGCTAAGACTGTTAGCGTATCCGTAGAATCTGTAAAAACCGTACCTGCTGCCAGTCCGCGTGTCGTGCTGTTGCAATCGGAGTCCAAGGCGAAATCAATGGATATCGTTTTACGGATGGCAACGGAGATTGGAATTTCGGCAGTCCAACCGATTTTCACTGAACAGGGTGAACATCTACAACGAAAACATGAGAAGCGTTTGCTGGTAATGATCGAAGCCTGCAAGCAATGTGGTTTGAGTCATTTGCCGGAGTTGTATGAACCGTGCTCTCTTCGCGATTGGTTGCAGTCAAATGCTTTTAGAAGCAATACCTTGCGCCTGGTCGCCAGTTTGGAAGATGCGAGTCGACCGCTTTTAAGTGTGCTGAAAGAATCCTCCGACAAACTGGAGGAAGTCGTTGTTGCGGTCGGTCCTGCGGGTGATTTCTCCAGTTCCGAATACGAATTGCTGAAAGAGAATGACTTTAAGGCTGTTCGGCTAGGCGCGAATGTACTGCGTGTTGAAACAGCAACCGCATACATTCTCAGTGTTGTCGATCAAGCGGTCAGGAACAGATAACAGTCCTGGCCAGATCAGCTGGCAAATTCCAGGGGCAATGCTTCTTCATCGAGCCGTTCGATTTTGGCTCCGATTGAATTGAGCTTTTCTTCGAAGTTTTCGTATCCGCGATCGAGATGATAAATCCGTTGAATCCAGGTTTCATCTTCGGCAGCTAACCCGGCAAGTACGAGTGCGGCAGAAGCACGCAGATCGGAAGCCATTACCGGCGCTCCGGACAATTTGGATACGCCTTTAACGATAGCGCTTGCCCCTTCAATGGAGATGATGGCGCCCATTCTTTGAAGTTCTGGCACGTGCATGAAACGATTGGGGTAAATGCGTTCGGTAATAATTGAGATGCCTTCGGCTTGTGTCATCAGAGCAATTAATTGAGCCTGCAAATCCGTAGGATATCCAGGATGTGGAAGCGTAATTACATCCACCGATTTTAATGGATTTTCATAAGGCAAAACACGTATTGATTCATTGCTCAGTTCTATCGGCAGACCTGTTTCTTCGAGTTTATCGAGAAATGCACTCAATAGTCTTGGAGTAATGCCTTTTACGGTTACATCACCGCGGGTAATTGCAGCGGCAATGATGAATGTGCCGGCCTCAATGCGGTCAGCGACGATCGAATGAGTACAGCCGTGTAACTCTTTGACGCCTCTGATGATTAGGCTTGGGCTGCCAATGCCTTCGATGTTGGCACCCATTTTAACCAGCAGATTGCACAAGTCGACTACCTCAGGCTCACAGGCGGCACACTCGAGATGAGTCGTGCCCGGAGCAAGCACTGCAGCCATCACGATATTTGCGGTACCAGTTACTGTGCTGCCGTTACGCCCACCGAGGAATAGTGAATTTGCCTTCATGTGCGTGGCATCAATGCGCACATATCCTTTTGTAAGCTCAACTTTGCAATTAAGTTTCTGCAGCCCTTTGATGTGTAAATCAATGGGACGTGGGCCGATCACGCATCCTCCCGGAATCGAGACTTCTGCCCGACGCATGCGACCGACGAGAGGCCCCATCAGGCAGACGGATGCCCGCATCTTACGAACCAGTTCATAGGGCGCTACGTGGGTAATTTCTTTTGCTGTAATTTGCCAGACATTCGGTTTGGGATTAGTCGCTTCAACACCGATTTGCTGAAGGATTTCAATCATATAGCGAATATCGCTCAAATCGGGAACATTCTCAAGGACCACAGTTTCGTTGGTGAGAAGACAGGCAGCAAGAATCGGTAATGCCGCGTTTTTGGCGCCACTCACTTTGATTTCTCCCTTTAAGGGATTGGCTTTAGTTACTTTAAATACGTCCACAACCGTGCGTGTTTTATCTGAGGTTAAACAGTAGTTTCTTTACCGAGTATTCCAATAGTGCGCCTTACAACACTTAGAACTTCGTGTCTGGGTCTGGGTCAGCTACTTTTTGACTTATTATTTCGGCGATTTCCGGGAGCGCTACGATTGCCTTTGTGTCTGTTTCCGGAGCTATCTCTGCGTGGTCCACGGCGGCTGTTCTGGCGCTGGCTTTTAGATTTTTGTCCTTTAGATGTTTGCCCCCGACCTTTGGGCGGCTGGGCTTTAGTACTGTTGCCGAGAAGTTTGCCAAAGAATTGACCAATAGCAGCTAGTAGGCCGCCTTGGTCTGAAGATTTATTCTGCTTGTGAGTACGAACATTCTTTTTTTTCGAAACGCTTTCTTTTTTCACTGGGCGATTTTTTTCATTTTCAGCACGTCGCCTGGCTATTTTCTCTTCCACACTTTTAATGGAATTAAGTGTCTCTTTACTTGGCTGTGGTTTTAAATCTGTAGCTTTTGTTGTTTTTTCCGATGCATGTTTTTTCGATGAAGCTTTTGAAGTTTTGACCGAGCGGCTTTCTTTCTTTTCAGATACTTCACTGGCTGGAGGATTGTTTTTTTTTGTTTTCTCCGCTTTCAACGCTTCAGTCGGATCGACTTCACCTATTTTAGGGGTGATTGCAGTTGCTTCAGATTTGAATCCACCGCTACGGCGACGTCCTCCTCCTTTATTTTTGGATGTGCTAGTACTTGGGGTATAGCTATAAGTCGAGTTTGTCTGGGAATTATTTTCTTCGAATTCTGGCATGTTTATTGATGCAAATGTTACTTTTAAATAATGAGTCACCATTCCAGTTAGAGCAGTCATAACAGAATGGCAGGTTGTGTTGATTTTTGCACGCATCCGTTCAGGCGTCACTTCTTGTATTCCAAAACAGCGTAGATAGCATAAATGGCATCAGGTTCACTGCTTTGGTAATTGGACCGCGTACCTAGATTTAAAACCAACAAGGTAATTTCCCTACGGCAAGAATTATTTTCGCTATAGAGTGTTGAAATGCCGGAGAAACATAATTCTTTGCACTTGCCCAATTCGGCAAGCTCACATAATCAGTCAAACATGGATAAACTTGATAAGCTTTTTGATCTTCAGGCAGCATTGAACCAGCGGATTGGTGTTAGCGTTGGCGAGATGTCAAACGAAGAAAAAACCCAGTGGATTTTAAACTATACGCGTGCCATGCAACAGGAGCTTTCCGAGTTGGTGGATTCGGTTCCTTGGAAGTGGTGGGCAAAATATCAGGAGTTTGACGAGCAGAACGCAAAGGTTGAGGTGATTGACCTCTTTCATTTTCTCATATCTCTGGCGCAGGTATTGGGAATGACCGCTGAAGATGTATATGAAATATACGCTAAGAAGAATAAAGTAAATCATACCCGTCAGGATAGCGGATACTCCCAAAAAGACGAAAATGATTCGCGGCATATCTGACCTGTTTCATTCGTAGGAAAGCGACTCAATACATTTTACTTGAG
>JBNKZP010000084.1:0-7127 GCA_050301675.1 Puniceicoccaceae bacterium | reverse complement strand
TACTCTATTTTGTTGAATTACGTCAAAAAAATCCAACCCTGAAGTTATCAATTCCGCGAAGCCGTATTGATAACTGATGAAAGCCACTAAAACCATCAGAACTATCCGAATCAGCAGATATTTTTTTCCCGATCGGCGACTATATTTATTTGGTTCCATTTATTGAGGACGATGAAACCATCTTTTTGAAGACTGCATTCCCAAGCCGTAAAGCCACCAAAGAATATAGGAAGGAAATAGGATGAAACTAGACCCAGAAGAAAGAGAGATTTTAGAAGCCTATGAGCGCGGAGAAATAAATCCACAGAAGCCTTCGAAGGAGCTTCTATCCAAGCTATCTAAGGCAGCTGAAAACACATTTAAGAAAGTTCACGACAATTCGGTAATGGGAAATAAAAATGAAGGGAGAAAAGTATAAAGGTGAAGTTACAGAAAAAGTCCCATCAAATTACCTTCCTCCTGCTGTAATGGCATTTGGGATGATTGGCGCAGGTTTTGGTGTTGGTTCTATTTTTGCTGGAGAGAAAAAGAGTTTTTCTGGCTGTGCGATTACTTTAGGTGTTTCTGCAGTAGTGGTTCAGTGGTCGATAATGATTGTTGCTGCATTGATTTTCGTTTTATTAATTATGGCAGTTTTAGAGATTCTTGGCGGTGGCTAAATTCCCATCAAGACATTGTCACACTTCCACGTTTGGGAAGTGAAAATAAGACTCGAGTTGCCGCTGCTCGTAATTATTTTGTGTTAACATGAAAGCGGCAATTGTAAAAATAGGAAACTCTAAAGGAATTCGTATTCCCAATGTTGTTTTTGAGCAGTGTGGATTTACCAATGAAGTCGAACTTGAGGTAAAAATCATAGACTTGTGGTGCGTTCCATTTTGAAGCCAAGGGCAAACTGAGAGGAGTCCTTCCGATCCAGACGTGATATGACAACTTCGTTATGAAATAGAAGAAACACTTGAAATGTTCTATATTGGTGCCATATTGGTGCCATGAATATAACAATTAAAGATGTCCCTAAAAAATTACATTGCGTTCTTAAAGAGAGAGCTGAGAGTCACGGGCGCAGTTTAAACAAAGAGGTTTTGGCAATATTAGAGAAAACTCTCAATCCTTCTAAAACTAGCCCCATAGATCTTTTGACTCGAATTGAGGAGCGTAGAAATCGCTTACCCCATATTGTTCGCGATGAAGAATTGCAGACAATTATTAAGGAAGGTCGTTGATGATAGTTGTAGATGCAAACGTCATAACTTATATGATATTAAAAGGTGATTTTTCGAAAGATTGTGGTGACCTATTCATTAGGGATTCTGATTGGGTTGCACCACGTCTTTGGAGAGACGAAGTTTCAAATGTTCTTGTTACTTACGAAAGAAAAGGTCTCTTGTCGCGTGAAGAAGCTTTGTTAGCTTTTGTTGACGCTGAAGCAATAATGAGGACGAATGATTTCGATATAAAAATCGAAAGAGTATTAGCAGTAGCAAAGGAAACCGGATGTAGTGGGTACGATTCTCAGTATATAGCACTTGCCCAAGATCTAGGATTAAATCTCTACACATACGATCAAAAGATTCTTGCAAGTGTTCCATCCATTGCCAGCGAACCAAAATTCTAACCCACAAGTCACGCGAGTCATGCCTGCTCTAAAAACGATATACAAAAAGTATTTTCGGACCGCCTGGAATGCGGTAAGTGGGTGATCCAAAACGAAAAATAAATAAAAGATTATGTGAAAGACATACGGAAAAACTGCGACCTATTTGAATCCAATCCTGATCTATATCCGGACGAGCCAGTCAATGCGAGATCGCGCGCCAAAATATTCTGACAAGCATTTGCACCTTGAATATCAATGGCTCGCATGACTACTCTCACTGTTCGGAAAACAAATATGAAACCCAGAATAAGCATGATTACTCTCGGAGTCCGAGATCTGAATAACGCCATAAGATTCTATAAGCAAGGTCTCGGTTTCCCCAAAATTGATTCTCCTCCGGAAGTTGCGTTTTTCACCTTAAACGGGACGTGGCTTGGGCTCTACGGGCGTGAAGCCCTCGCAGAAGACGCTCAGATTTCACCTGAAGGTAGTGGGTTTGCGGGATTTGCACTCGCTCATAATGTTTCTTCGGAGTCCGAAGTAGATGCAGTGCTTGATCTTGCGGTTACAGCAGGGGGTACTTTGGTAAAGAGAGCTCAGAAAGTCTTTTGGGGCGGCTACAGTGGGTATTTTCAGGACCCTGATGGACACCTTTGGGAGGTGGCACACAATCCTTTGTTTTGGGTTGGCCCATCAGATGAAGAGGTCAAACTAGACGAAATATGAAAACTCCGTGGTTGAAAAGAAATCAGGAAACCAGAGGATACTGTTGTGAGAACTTTGAACGTCGAATATTTAAAGTCCGATATTTGGCGTTCAAAGTTCCATGTGATGATGCGAATCACTTCCCGACTTAAAAGTAGCGTTTGCAGTCAATTGTGCTGTCCAGTGGTTTGTTTTCGATCAGGTAGGCTAAGAATCGGCGTATCATTTCCGGAGCCAGCAGGGTGCCTTTTGAGCCAAGGCCGTTGAAAATGTGGAGTCCTGAAAGGGTGGGGTGACTGCCGATGATCGGGCAAAAGTCGCGGGTGCATGGGCGTAGCCCGGCTGTGTGTTGCCTGATTTCTATATCGTGTGATACAGCAAGAAACGATTGCAGGTATGTCAGCAGTTCCTGTTTGCCAGTTTCGGTGGGTGTTTCGGACAAGTCGTGTTCGTTGTATGTGGCGCCAATGCGAAAGTGGTTTTCTGCTTCGGGAAGAAGCCATTTGCTGCGATGATAGAGGGTGTGTGGTAATTGCAGAGTCTGGGATTGAAAGGTGAGTGTCTCACCTTTGACCGGTGTCAATGGCAGGTGGCTAAACCAGGGGTTTTTGCGTACGCCGGTGCCTTCACAGAATAGGATGTGGTCTGCCTTATGATCGTGATAACGCCAGAGGGAGCTTTCTTTCTTAAAATCATTGTAGTTGACTATTTCATCCAGAAAAACGCCTTGCCGGGCAAAGTAGCCCCGCAGGGTTTTCAATAGCAGTGGCAATTTTACATAGGCCGCTTGCTTTACGAAAAAGCTGCCGTGAGTGTCTGTCAGCATATTCTGACTTTCGTCAACGGGAACATAATCGCCAAGGACGTTTGCATAGCGCGGGTTGCGTATGCGTCGCTGGATTCGTTTTACATCAGCTTCGTTCAGACAGTAACGAATAAATTGGATGGGATGGTAACATTTGATTGCGAACTGTTTTTCCAGTGCACGATAGGTTTCAGCGGCCTGTTGAATACACTCATCGAATTGCCACGATTTTGTCATCCAGCGCCCGGTAACCGGATTGATGATGCCGCCGGCAACTTCAGAGGCGCTGGGTAACTCAGTACTACCGATCAGCAGGACGTTTTGTCCGATCTGTTTCAGTCGCCAGGCAATGAGGCAACCGGCAAGTCCGGCTCCAATGATGATGTATCTCTTGCTTGCCATGATGTTTGCTTTATATGAAATCTTTAACAGTGAATTTCATTGGACGGATATGTAACTATTTTTCTGGTATTCAAGAGCGTCGTTTACCAGAAGAAAGTACGCGCGCACAGCGTGGCAAGTTTGGCGAGGATCTGGCAGCGGAATATTGTCGGCACAAGCTGGGCTATCGTATTATTGCCCGTAACTGGACTTATAAAAACGATGAGATTGATTTGATTTGCAAGGATGGTGACGTGCTTGTGTTTATTGAGGTGCGAGCGCGTTCGGAGGATGCATTGGTCTCCGGGTATCATTCGGTCGATCGTCATAAAAAGAAGATTTTGCGTCGTGTTTGCAGTCACTATCTGAGGCGGTTGAAAGCGCCTCCCCGGCACTTCCGCTTTGACATTATTGATGTCTCGATTTGCAAGAAAGGTAAGGGTACTGTACAACATTATTTAAACGTATTACTTTTTAACAAACATTTCTCAGCCCAACATATTTTGTAATGACCAGCAAAGCAGAAGAATCCAGGCATCCTTTTCTCAAGGGACTCAGCAAACATCGTGGAGCGCCGCCTACCGTCGTTGTTATTTTCGGTGCGTCCGGAGATTTGACGGCTCGCAAGCTAGTGCCTGCCATTTTTAACCTCTGTCTGGATAATCTACTATCCAACGAGTTTCATCTGATCGGCTTTGGTCGCAAGCCCATTGAGGATGATTCGTTTCGTGAGATGATGGATGAGGCCATTAATCAATTTTCCCGCAGAGCTCTAAATAAAGAGGCATGGGAGCATGTACGCCAGAATACAACGTACCACACCGGTGAATACGATGCGGAGGATGCATTTGCTTCACTTGCCAAAAAGATCGATCAAATCGAACATGATCTGGGAAGGGCGGTGCAGCGTCTGTTTTATATTTCAACTCCACCCGGTGTGTTCGAACCCATCATTCGCAATCTTGGCAGCAGTGGCATGGCCGAAATTCACGCGCATACGAAGTTGGCAACTAAGGTAATCATCGAAAAGCCTTTCGGGCATGATCTGGAATCAGCCAAGGCGTTGAACGAAACGATTCGCGAGGTCTTTGACGAAGCTCAGGTCTACCGGATTGATCATTATCTGGGTAAAGAAACGGTGCAGGATTTGCTGGTACAGCGATTTGCAAATTCGATCTTCGAACCGATGTGGAACCGTGAGTACGTCGACTGCGTGCAGATTACCGTGGCTGAAAGCCTAGGGGTTGGCACACGTGGCGGATACTATGACGCCAGTGGTGCGCTGCGTGACATGATACAGAATCATACCATGCAACTGGTTGCGCTCACAGCCATGGAGCCTCCTGTTTCACTGGATCCGGAGTCGATCCGTGATGAAAAAGTGAAGGTGCTCAAGGCGATTCAGCCTTTGAAACTCGAATCGGATAGGGGAGACGTTGTGCGCGGTCGCTATGCCGAGGGTTTTATCGATGGAGAACCTGTCAAAGCTTATATAAATGAGGAGGGTATACCGGCAGATTCGACGACTGAAACCTATGCGGCCCTGCGTTTGTCGATCAATAACTGGCGGTGGCAGGGTGTCCCATTCTACATCCGGTCGGGTAAACGTCTGGCACGGCGTGCCAGTGAGATTGCCGTACAATTTAAACGTCCTCCCGGGATACTGTTTTCCGCGGGTGACAAGTTTGATCTGGCACAGAATACGATGGTGATACAAATCCAGCCGGATGAGGGTGTAACACTGGTAATAAACTCTAAAGTGCCGGGTCTGGAGACACGAACTCAGCCGGTAAAGATGCACTTTCGCTATGCGACTACTTTTGGGTCCAATACACCGGAGGCCTACGAACGCCTGATATTAGATGCAATGGTTGGCGATAGCACACTGTTTATTCGCGGGGATGAGACAGAGGCATCCTGGAAATTAATCACACCGATTCTGGAGTACTGGCAAGCGTCCGGGACTGACGGCCTGGCAGAATATGCTTCCGGTTCCTGGGGGCCGGTCGAGAGTGATCATATTTTACAGGAAAGAGGGCACCAGTGGCGTCGCTCAGGGTGAATGAGATCTTATAAGACATTGCTGCGTAAAACTAAATCTACAATGACAGAAGTATTTGATATCCTGCCTGGTATAGCGCTTCCGGTTCGCAAGGTGACAAGCCAGTTGAATTCAATGTGGGAAGTCGATGATCCTGATTTTTCACTTACTTCCCATACCTCACAAATGAATGTTGTGCTGCATTTTGGCCTGGATGTAGAGTTGGAACGTGCCTCTGGGTATTTTGAAGCGTTGGTGCGTTTTGCTCAGCGCTACCCGTGTCGCATCGTAATACTTTGTCCGTCGAATGCCGATCGGGATAATGCAATCGAGAGCAAGCTTTTTAGTCAGTGTTACATCGGCGAATCGCACCGGGATATGTGTTGTTGTGAAGCTGTGATTGTACGCTACCACCCTTTGGATTCTGAATCATTGTACAATCAGGTATCGACATGGCTTGAAGCAGATTTGCCGACGTACTGCTGGCTCAATAATATTCCGGTGCAGTGGTTAAAAAGCTATTCTAAAGCGATTCAAAAGCTTGGCGTGCACCGTTTTGTCTTTGACGACTTGACCAGGCTAAATGAGTTTGCCGAACTAGATTGGCCACAGGAATACCATGCAGATAGTTTGGCCAGAGCCTTTTTGTTACCAGTCAGGCAGGTGATCGGCCAGTTTTTGAGTCAATATCCTGTCAGTAACATCTGTGAAGGATTGAAAATGGTTCGGGCACGCTGTCCAAAATCTTCAGCCGAAGGTGACGTATTGCTGGAGTGGATCACATCTTGCTTTGATGTATGTGAGGATTGTCCCAAAAGCGTCGATTGTCAGCCGGAAGTTCTGACTGGAAAGGCTGAACTGAATTCGGAGTATTCACTGGAACTCAAATTTATTTACGATAACGATCAAAAATACTTTTTATTTAGCCGATCCAAAGACGGTTCCAGATGCAAGCTCAAAGCTAATTTTGGCGAGGGAGAAGCATTTGTAAATGTTCCGGTAACTGCACTTACACTGGAATATGCTTTGGCTGAAGCGTTTTTCTTTTAGGCAAACGACTTGCCTGAGGCACTACTTAAGATCTTTAAGAACATTGAGTACATCTTCAGCCTGTTTTGCGGTAGAAGCGCTGGTATCTTTCCATATCAGCACGCCATCTTTGAAGATGTAAGCCTGACGACTCCATCTACTTTTTCCAAATGCTTTGCTGACGACCTTATCGGTATCGGCAATCAGCGTAAAGGGCAGCTTATATTTATCGCGAAAGGCCATCTGTGTCTTTACTGTATCCGAGGAGACACCAAAGACTTTGACATTGTACTCTTGGAGTTCGTCCCATGCATCCCGAAGACTACATGCCTGTGCCGTGCAGCCAGGTGTCATTGCTTTTGGATAGAAAAATACAATAGTGATACCCTGATTCAGTTCATTGCCCAGATCTATACTATTTCCTTCGTGATCAACCGTCGATACCTGTGGAGCAGAGCTACCAATCTCAAGTGTATCGGCGTGGAGAATATTGGAGAAAAGAGACATAACCATAAGTATCCAAATACTAATTTTCATGAGTTAAGTATCGATTTGTCTTAAATGAC
>JBNKZP010000083.1:0-7132 GCA_050301675.1 Puniceicoccaceae bacterium | reverse complement strand
AGTTTTGAAGCCAAACTGGAGAAAACTATCGCCACTGGTTTTGAGGCCAAACCAGCGAAAACCATCGCAGTAGGTTTTGAGACCAAATCACCAGAAACTGTCAATGTTGCAAAGCCGCTCACTTCCAGCGTCGCGTCGGTCACTGACAGCGCAATCGAATCCAAGGTCGCCCCGATCAAGTCTACCCTGCCATTGTTGTCGGTATCAACGTCCAAGTCATAACTGTTTAAGACAAGCTCATTAATAACGCCGCCAATGGAAATTGCTTCAGATATTGTCAGTTGGACAGGATTACCTAAGCTTCCCATGCTAAGTGATGCGACTGCTTCTGCCCCGCCAAAAACATTATCGACAGTCAATCCCAGAGAGCCCCCTCCTGTGTAACTCACAAAATTGTTGTTCAGAGTCGCTGTGAAAGGCAAATTGAAAGCAAACTGGGAATCGGTTTGATCAAAAGAGACTAAATCTATCGGTGTGTTGCCTGCTGTTAGTAAATCAGCAAATGTCACTTTCTGATCAGCATCAATCTGCGGAGTCATTGAACCAGCACGAACATCATCTGGATCATACAATACAATGTCGGAGTCTGCTCTGAAATCAACACTGCCATTGTTAATAGATAAAGATCCGACCTGATCGAAGCCCAGACTTACATTAAGGTTTGCGCCTGTAAGTTCTCCATAAACGGTAAAATCAACCAGTTCAAATGTTAGTCCGTCGGCCCCGGACCCTTCTCCAAAAACAGAGATTAAGTTGCCTAAGCTGAGGACAATATTGAAATCAAGGATCAGACCTGCTTCAAGGTTCAATGGCAAATTACCACTGACTAGATCTACTGCAGACAAATTCAGATCGAAGCTCGTTGAGGCACTACGGTTGATATCAAAATTGATTATAAAATCTCCGGTGTTAAGTATATCATTGTATGAGCTGATACTAAACTCAGAGGCCCCAAGACTTAATGCCGACTCGATGTTAGTTTCGAGACTATTTAGCTGATCCTGAACTGCGGCACCAACAGTATCAGCTATTGAAACAAGTAAGTTGTCAATAAAGGCTGATAGTTGCAACTGTGGAAGTTCCGCTCCAATCAGTTGTTTTAGGCTTTGCCCGATAATTGGCAGGGGCTGATCCAAAGCTGAATTAGCGACATCAGTTAATCCGTCGATCCGTTCCATAGTTTCAGCGTACAGATCTTTCATCAATACAACAGGATCGAGAATGCCATTTTGGATTGAGAAAATTACCGTCTCTACTTGTGAACGCAGTAAATCGGTTGAAATTGTCGCCTGGCTATGATCGGTAACGCCCAACAACTCAACAATCTTACGTTGAGATATATCATTATGAACAATTTCTGAATGGCTGACTACAGCCGACGCTAAACTAGACACCTCAACCAGACGTGATGTTGAGAAACCATCTGTGGCGGAAAACGCAGAAACAGTGCCGTCACCCGCCGGATCGTCTGTTATTTGATACCATACCTGATTGATTCCTGGCAGTTTACCAATCAAAGTATTATCTATTCCCAAAATCTCGTTTGCAAGACCCAGCGAGAATTGTGGGCCCGTCCTTTGGATGAACAAATCAGCAGTTGGTACTTGATCGCTGTATACGATAGTAGTTTGCTTATCATACAGCCGAAGCAATTCGGAATAGCTTATAATCCCATCAGCTGCTCCACTTTGATCATCACCTACATCAGCAATGCTCAAAGCCTCAGGCATACCTACATCAGAGATCTCTAAAGTACCACTAGCGTTCGTATCATAAGCACCAAGAAGCTCTGTCATCGAAACATTTTTGTCACTATCACCATCGGCACTACTAAATTCAACACCCAAATTATCATCATCAATATTAAGGGTGCCACGAGCAACAAAGGCATCAATATTATTGGCATTCAAATCAGCAAGCAGTGTATTGAAAAACTCATCTGAAGAGGTCAACGCACGAAATAGCTCTTCTTCATCCTCAATATCGTCGAGAAGCTCATAGTTCGACAACAGGCTTTTGAAAGTTCCAACGTAGGCTCCGGCAAATTCTTTTGCACTCGCTGCGATCAGATCGCTACCATCCGGATTTTTCACTGTTTTACCATTGTCAGCGATGTGCAACTTATATGCTTCTCCAATAGTCAGTGATAGAAGGCGAGCTGCTGATTTGACACTGAAATCATTGTTCAAAAAAGCAAAAGTAGATCCAACGCCCTGGTTTGGA
Organism: Puniceicoccaceae bacterium; assembly: GCA_050301675.1. Lineage (GTDB taxonomy): Bacteria > Verrucomicrobiota > Verrucomicrobiia > Opitutales > Coraliomargaritaceae > Lentimonas. The sequence continues at coordinate 4,909 of JBNKZP010000083.1, read as the reverse complement.
ACACCTGTCTGAATCAGATTGTTGATAGGTAGTAAGTGCTCGGATCCAGAAGGCCTACTTTGCTCCGTGTATGCTACACTTTGAATATAAGACTTTGCCACGAGCCCTCCGGTACTGTGGGTTACCACATCAAAACTACTTGGTGCAGAACCTGTGAGTATTGTCCAGTCAGCAACAGCTCGTTTCATATAGTATGAAAGGTAATCCAAGGACGTATCAAATGTCGCATCGATCAAAGATGCAGAATTAACATCATCCAGTAAACCGTTGTTATTGGTTATGCTGTCAGATTGAGCTACCGGCACTCGCCAATCCCATAAAACTGAGAATAAAGTACCATTTACTGCAGCATTGTTAGTACCATTTGTGTAACCTATGTTATCGAACGTTTGAACAATATCTGAATACGCTTCTGATAAAGGCTCTAGTGCCAGACGTGATGGAGCAATTCCCCGATTCAACCGCCATTCTTCAACTGAATTATCTCCAGGAAGCGCTGGATCATCACTAAGGTTAACATCTACGAAAGTTCCACCAAAGCCTGGAATAAAGAGAAGCGGACGATCAATAAAAGTTTCAAGATTAGACGTCGTTAAGCTTCCTGTAGCCCCCTCTTGATTAACAATTGTGTCAGCATTGCCTGACTCGCCATCGAAAGTTATTTGTACACTTGTCCCCGAAGATATGATCAAAGAATCATTCCCGGCACCACCGAAAATATTAACTGGTAATGTGTATGCACTGTTAATGTGGAATTCATCATTACCCGTACCGGCATCAATCGTATCGGCATTGCTGAAAGTTATGGTAACTATGTTACTCCCATCAACGAAAGATAAATTACCGGAGTTGCTCCCGTTTAAGTTCCAAGTTGAGTCCGAATCTGGCCCGGTAATTTGCAAAAAGCCGGTAGGCTCACCGATGATTGTATCAATGCCGGAAATTGAAGTACCATTATCGCTCGGAGTGACTGAACCACTAACATCAATAGTACCATCCGCATTGACTTTAACGGATACGTTACCTGTATCACCGCTAAGATTCAGCGTTGAACCAGTAATCGCATGGTCTTCGACAGGTACTGCATTTGCTTGGATGGAATTGGTATTTTCAAGCAATACTCTTTCATTTTTGTCTATCTTTTCCCGCATTACAGAAAATTTAGATTCATGAGTTTCCCCTAGCAAATGACCTATTTCATGTAAAAGAACGGTCTGTAAATCAAATTTACCGGCAGCTTTGCCGTCGGGTTTGGCAATCAGTTTACCATCGGATTCTTCAAATTCTGAATTATTACTCGATACAAACCAACTGTAGGCATTGTTGACGTAAATTGTAGAATTTTCTGTTTTCCCCAAAACTCCAAGGTCTAATTCTTCTGAGATTTCGGCAGATATAGTTTCCAGTTTGCTAACGACATTCGGAGATAGCCCAGAATTAGCCCACATCTCAATTGCATTTTCAAATGCAATCTGAAGTTGTTCATTTTTCAGAGGCTCAAAGTTATAATCTTCGTTAACATTATTGCCTTCATGAAACAAAAAATGCGCATCTTTTTGATACGCATTTTCTACTTCGGATGAAACTTTATTTTGACCGAAACTTTCGCTTTTTGCGTCATTTTCAGCATCTTTTTCATCTTCAATTGAGAAGGATGAAACCAAAGAACTTGGAACAAAATTAGCAGCCAACGAATCATTTTTCTTAGACTCGAAATCGTTTGAAACAGTTTGAACGATTTCAGTTGATCCAGTAACTACAGCTTGGTCTGTACCATTGGCTGATAACATAATTCTAGGTTCGAGTGATTCTAACTCAAACAAAGAACTACTGGACTTATTGGAAGACATAAATGTTATATCTTATTATTGCTTATGAAAATTATCAGCTTACTGCACTTACTAGGATCAGGTATGAATGCAGCTTAATTTTTTTCATGTCAACCTCAAAAAATAATAAAAGTAAAAAACTTTGCTACTAAGTTAGCAGAAAGCTCTGAGACGTTTTAAATTTATCAACGAAATAAGTTTTGAAGCATTCATCGTCTATTGCGAATAAAAGGATTCTGCCTTTTCCCGGATTTCGGCACAGGACAGCTAATTTTGTATAATTTCCTGAGTAAATGTCTTCTAAAAGAAAGCGAATGGTAATTATTAAGCAACGATTATCAAACTGTAACATGTTGATGATAAAAGGAATCCACGTCAGACATAAAACTAGAAATTCGAAATCTGAAAAGAATCAAAATTCTATCGAAAATTGAATACACCCAAAATGTCAGTCTTGATTAAGATTACCTTGGTTCTTGTGCTCTGTTGCTTAAATAATTTAAAGGTCGATTTGTTGAAATGATTTAACAGGCTGTCATCATGAAATTTCCTCTTCATGTAGAAAGTTTTGAAGAACTTACAGATTTGACCAGCGAACTGCATTTAGCAATTGGCATGTTCGATGGAGTACATCTTGGGCATAAGGCTGTTATTGAGTCAGCCGTTTCCTCGGCACAAAGATCCAAAAACGCGGTAAGTGGCGTGTTAACCTTTGACCCTCACCCCAGTCGCTTGTTTCGACCAGAAGCGCCAACGCTTTTGATCATGCCCACTGCATTAAAATTGACATTATTGGATGAGTTGGGGGTGGATGTCGTTGTCTGTAAACCGTTCGACCGCGAGTTTGCATCCATTTCAGCCGAAGATTTCCTGGCTGATTTGCAAAAGGCATTGCCGACTCTGAAATCAATTTATGTAGGTGAAAATTTTCGTTTTGGCAAAATGCGGGCAGGGTCGGTCACTACTTTGATTGAATCCGGAAATCAGTTGGGTATATCTGTTTTTAGCGCTGAACGCATTAAACACAATGGCGTGCCCATCAGCAGTACCCGCATACGCAAAGAACTGGAATCCGGAAAGATCGAAAAAGTAAATGACTTACTCGGCTACAGCTATCGTTCGATCGAAACGATTGTTGGTGGGAAAAAGCTAGGTCGCAAGATCGGCTTTCCGACACTTAATATACCCTGGTCTCCCGAATGTCGTCCTATGTACGGCGTATATTATGTGCGGTTTCGTTCCTTAAAAGAAATCCTCTGGGTATCAGGTGTGGCAAATTACGGAATCCGGCCTACACTGGAACAATCTGCACCAGAGCCACTACTAGAGATACACGCACTGACTGGCACGACATTGAATCAGGGTGACTCGATTGAAGTTGAGTGGCTACATTTTATTCGTCCGGAGCAAAAATTTAAATCTGTCGAGCTGTTAAAGGAACAAATCGCCAAAGATTGCGAGCGTGCTCGTACACTTTCGGATCGTTATGGCTGAACGCGTTATTGAATTTTACGTACCGTCCGGAATCAAGCCCGAACGAGCTGATAAAATTTTTGCCTCTGAGTTTGACGATGTAAGCCGCACTCGCCTGCAAAAAGCATTTGAAGCTCATCAAGTCACTTTTGATGGCGCTGTTATTGATAAGCGCTTTAAGATTGATCGCCCGGGCCTGTTACGAGCTGTGCTTGAAGAAATTGAGATATGCAAAGGTCCCAGACCTGTAGATATCGCACTGAAAATCGTGTATGAAGATAATACGATGATTGTAGTTAACAAATCGGCAGGCATGGTAACGCATCCGGGAAACGGAACCGATGAAAATACCCTGGTACATGCTTTATTACATTATACTCAAGGACAGTTGAGCACGGTAGGCGCTCCGGAGCGCCCTGGAATCGTACATCGCCTGGACAAAGAGACAACCGGATTAATCGTGGTTGCAAAAACGGATCAGGCGCATTATCGACTGGCTGCAGCATTTAATGAACGCAAGATCTACAAGCGGTATTGCGCGCTCTTGAAAGGTGTGCCAGACAGCGCTTCAGGGACATGCAAGGAGCCAATCGGACGGCATCCCGTAGTTCGCACACGAATGGCAATCATGAATTCAGGTCGACCGGCACACACAGACTGGACAGTTGAACAAAGATTCGGCAACCGGGCCTCGATGGTACACTGTGTCATACACACAGGTCGCACACATCAAATTCGCGTACACATGGCTGCGATGGGATATCCGCTTCTGGGAGATGCAACTTATGGCTTTAAACCGAATCAATTCAGAGGGATAGATGTGCCACGCGTAATGCTGCATGCAGCAGAACTGAAACTACCGCACCCCGACCGAAACGAGACGATGCATTTCCAGGCGCCACTACCCGCTGATTTTGATTCGGTACTAAAGCAATTGACCTGCATCGATCACGAGAAGCCCGAGAAGTTCTGAGGTGATCACTTAGCGTGCCGCTTTAGCAAACGAACCTTGCCTTTTATTACCTGCAAAAATGGTGGCCAGACGCAGAATCGAACTGCGGACACAAGGATTTTCAGTCCTCTGCTCTACCAACTGAGCTATCTGGCCAAACTAAAGTCAGTTATTAAGTGTTTGTATACAATATACGTCAATCGGTTTTTTAAGACGCATCACATTTTCTCGAGATGTTAGTTAACAACTGATTTGGATGTGTATTCTTTTTATTGAAATTATTTAGCTGTATCTCCGTTATTTCATTTGTTCATTCAATGTTCTCTGTTCTACTGAACCATCATTATGGCTAAAAAAGTTATCTTTGCACTCTTTGTATTTGGCGGCCTGTCACTTGTGTTACTCTTTCTGGCAGGTACTAAAGGGTTGCAGTTCGGTAAAATGGCAAAAGCTGGCGCAAGTATGCAACAACCGCCTGAAAGTGTTTCGACATCTGTTGTTAAGCGTCAGATTTGGCCCAGGCTTCTGAATTCCATTGGTTCCATTGAGCCGGTCAAAGGTGTTCGACTGGATGCTGAAATTCCAGGAATTGTCAGCAAAATCAACTTTCAGAATGGCCAGGAAGTCAATAAAGGTGATGTGCTTGTCCAGCTCG
>JBNKZP010000082.1:0-7262 GCA_050301675.1 Puniceicoccaceae bacterium | reverse complement strand
TCTCAAGGTGATGAATCGAGGATGGTTGTTGCGTTTTTTCTTATCGTGCTGCATTGCAGCCATCAGTTTGGTGATGGGCAATGGTTTGTTTAAATTGATGGGCAGGTTATAACGCTTGAGTAATTTTTGAACACGGTCGACATCGCTGGCTTCAAGCTGACCGATCGCGACAGAGAGCTGGGTGGCAAGATTGAGTCCTATTGCAACTGCTTCGCCATGCAGATACTGGCCGTAGCCGGCGACATTTTCAATTGCATGGGCAAACGTGTGCCCCAGATTGAGCAGGGCACGTCCACCGCTTGCTGCTGTTTCTTTTTCGTCCTGTTCGACAATTTCTGCTTTGGTAACACAGCAACATCGGATGATGGAAGCAAGTTCCGCGGAAGATGCTGATAGTGTTTCAATGCTTTCAATTTCTTCAAACAAGGCCAAATCGTAGAGCATGCCGTATTTGATTACTTCAGCCATGCCGGCAGCAAATTCTCGTGCGGGCAAGGTTTTTAGAATGTCAGGATTGATGTAGACGGCTTTGGGTTGCCAGAAAGCGCCTGCCAGATTTTTGCCTTCAGGGAGATTGATACCTGTTTTGCCACCGACGGAGCTGTCGACCATTGCGAGCAGGGTTGTCGGAATTTGATAAAAATCGATGCCGCGTAAGTAACTGGCGGCGGCATATCCGGCCAGATCGCCGACGACTCCTCCGCCAAATGCAAAAAGAGCAGCGTTACGGTTTGCGGATTTGTTTGCCAGGAAGCTTAGCACCTGGCTAAAGAATTGAATCGATTTTGTCGTTTCACCGGAAGGAATGGTGAAAATTTCTTCGGATTTGAAACCAGCCTGTGTTAGGAATTTCGGTTGGGCAGCCATTACTCTTTCATCGCTGAGTGCGTAGACATTGCGACCGGAACTGCGAAGGTTTGCAATATCTTCGCTCAGTGTGCTTAGGCTATCACTAAAATGTATCGGATAGGCATGCTCGTTGAGTTCAACTATTAGTGCTTCAATTGTCATCGTTAATTCCAAAAATGGCGTTTATATAATTTTTTATCGAAAAGGGTTGAAGGTCTTCTGGCTGTTCGCCGAGGCCAACAAAGTAGATCGGCAGTTTCAGTTCGCGATAGATGCCAACCAGTGAGCCACCGCGACTGGTCCCATCTAGTTTGGTAATGATTAGCCCCGTTAAAGGAAAGCTTTCATTAAAGGTGCGGGCCTGCTCAATCGAGTTGGATCCCAGGCTGCCATCGACGACCAACCAACTATGATGTGGCGCTGTAGCATCCTGTTTCTGGAGAACCCGGCGTAGCTTTTCCAGTTCTTTCATAAGGTTGTTTTTCGTGTGCAGACGCCCTGCCGTATCCAGCAAGACGATATCTTTTTCACGTTTTTGAGCAGCTGCGCAGGTGTCGAAGGCAACTGCTGCCGGGTCTGCGCCGTGATGGCTGGAGACAATGTCGATTTGCAATCTTTCTGCCCAATGCTTGATCTGTTCGTTGGCTGCGGCACGAAAGGTATCGCAGGCACCGATCAGCGGATCATAACCTTCTTTGTTGTAAAGGTGCGCGAGTTTGGCAGTCGTTGTTGTCTTGCCGGAGCCGTTGACACCAATCAGACAAATAATTTCGGGTTTATGCTGGCCGATAGTTACTTTGCCCTCAGAGCCTTCGAGTACATTTGCAAGGACGGAAGCTCCGATTGCCGATACGTTTTCACTGCGGATGTTTTTATCTGTTTTGTAAGCAGTTTGTATTTTCTCAATAATTTCTTCGACTGTCTCAACTCCGAAATCGGCAGAATAAAGCGCTTCTTCCAGTTGATCCAGCACTGCTTGATCCAGCTTTGCGCCGGAGAAGACTTTTTCAAAAGCCTGGTGAAAAGTGGGTGTCTGACGCTTGAAACCTTCCTTAAATTTCTTGAATATGCTTTGCATTGTCTAAATCTTTAATCAAGAGCCTTGCGCAGGGGGCGAGTGATTTTATTTTTCATCTTGTCCAATATGCCGTTGATGAAGCGCTTTGAATCGAGATTTGAGAAGATTTTGCTCAGGTCAATTGCTTCATTAATGGTGACGATCGGTGGGATGTCCGTGCGGTAGAGCAACTCGAAAATTGCGAGGCGCAGGATGGCAAGATCCACTTTTGCAATACGTTCGAATGTCCAGTTGCTGGCATGAGAGGCAATTTCACGGTCGATGGTCTCTATGTTTTCAATGGTGCCGTTAATTAGTTCTTCGGCGAATGAATAGTAGGCGCGCTCTTCTTCCTGATTCTCAAAAAAATGGTAGAGATCATCTGCCAGTACTTCAGGCCGATTTAGTTCCCACTGATAAAGAAACTGAATGGCGCTCATTCGATTTTCACGACGCTGGGGACTTCGTTTTATTGGTTTATTGTCTTCCATTTTTTCTTGAGTTGAGCCATCTCCAGTGCTGCCAGTGCGAATTCTTTACCACGGTTGATGGTACCATCAACGCGGGCTTGTGCCTGTTCGATTGTGTCTACAACAAGTATTCCATTGATAACCGGAACTTTCTGTCGAATGCTGATTTCCTGCAAAGCCTGGGCAGTGCTGTTGCCAATGATGTCATGGTGGCTGGTATCCCCGGCAATGACAACACCGAGGGCGATAACAGCATCAAAGTGTGTATGATCTGCCAGTGCGTTTACAGCGTAGGGGAGTTCGGCAGAGCCGGGCACACGTTCTATTGTCGGAGCCAGAGCATCTGCCAGAGCCAGGTTTGCCATCGTATGTTTCAATAACGATTCAACAAGTGTGTCGTTATAGCGTGCAGCGACTATGGCGATACGCAGATTTCTACCACTGATTTTTGGGCTAACTGGATTATCAAAACTCATTACGCCTGCCCATTAAGAACTTCGAATATCGAACTTTCAACGTTGAACTTTGAGTGGTTTTTAACTCTTGATCATAATCGTACTCTTAATCTTTCCTTCGATATAATGTTCAAAGTGCTCAAAAACTCTGATTCGGCACGTCGTGGTGTTCTGAAAACGCGCCATGGCGAGATTCAAACGCCAATTTTTATGCCAGTGGGTACTCAGGCAACGGTAAAGGGGATGACACCGGCCCAGATAGAAGATGTCGGTGCACAAATTATTCTTGGCAATACGTATCATCTCAATCTTCGGCCCGGAGCAAAGTTGGTAGAAGAACTGGGTGGACTACATACTTTCATGAATTGGAACCGGCCGATTCTTACTGACAGTGGCGGTTTCCAGGTATTTAGTCTGGCCAAATTGCGTACGATTACCGAGCGTGGGATTGAATTTCGTTCCCATCTGGATGGCCAGAAATTGTTTTTGGGCCCACGAGAGTGTTTCGAGATTCAACAGGCGCTGGATACCGATATTGCCATGGTGCTGGACGAGTGTCCGCCGTTTCCTTGTGAACGCGAGGCATGCGAGCTTGCCGTGCAACGTACAATACGTTGGGCAGGAGAATTTCTGGAGTACTCGAAAGAAAGCGGTTTTCTGGATTCCGGGCATCATGTGTTTGGCATCATTCAGGGGTCAAGTTATGAAGATTTGCGCCAACAGTGCGCACTGGAACTGGCAGCGATGGATTTTCCGGGGTATGCAATTGGAGGTGTGAGTGTGGGCGAGCCGGAGGAGGAAATGATGCATCAGGTACAGGTTTGTACTGAAGTAATGCCTTGGGAAAAACCGAGATATGTAATGGGTGTTGGTACACCACCACAACTGTTAAAGATGATCGGACTTGGCGCTGACATGTTTGACTGTGTGATTCCTACCAGGTTAGCGCGTCATGGTGCAGTTTTTACTCCGGAAGGTGTTCTCAATCTGAAAAACGAACGCTTCAAGAGAGATTCAAAACCGATCATGATCGCAGATAATTACACCTGTAAACATTTTAGCCGGGCATACCTCCGTCATCTGATCATGGCAAACGAGTTGCTCGCGCATACTTTACTCTCGATTCACAATACCCACTTTTTTCTGGATCTTATGACGCAGGCGCGTGAGCATATCGAAGCAGGCGACTACGACGCATGGAGCAAGGTCTGGATCGAAAGGTATGAGGAGTAGACTTAGGTTAAATTTTTATGAGACGGCTGTAATTTTTCTCTTTTTCTTTTGATTTACTTCTCACAAGAAAATTTAATCATAACTCAATATTATGCCAGCACCTAAACCACTGAATACAGGGGATAAAGCGCCCTCATTCACTTTTACTGAGAACGGTCAAGTCGTACGCAGTGACGAATTGACGTCGCCGTATCTGGTCTATTTCTATCCGAAAGACGATACGCCGGGCTGTACAAAAGAAGCCTGTGCGATACGTGATACATGGGCCGATTTTGAATCTGTCGGGCTAAAGGTAATTGGTGTCAGCAAAGATGGTGAAAAATCGCATGATAAGTTTCGGGAAAAGTATTCGTTGCCATTCCCACTGATTGCCGATACGGAACTGAAACTGGCAAAAGCGTTTGGTGTTTTTGGTGAGAAAAAGTTTATGGGCCGTACTTATGACGGTGTTCACCGCATGTCATTTCTGATTGCAGCCGATGGCACAATTTTGAAATCTTATCCGAAGGTAAAACCCGATGCACATGCAGCAGAGGTTTTGAAAGACTTTGCTGAGTTGAAGGGCTAGTTTCACTGTTATGGAAATGTCTAAAAGAAAGATCTGAAAATGAAACTAAATAAGGAAGATAGAGATTCTTGATCATTTTAATTCTAATGATTTTGAATTAGATGATACAAATAATGATGTCCATGCTACTTATGCGAGAAATACCCTAAAAAAAGATAAAAGAATCAATATTAGAATCTCACCAAGAGATTTAGAGGGTATTCAAAGAAAAGCTATTAAGGAAGGTCTCCCTTATCAATCACTGGTTGCCAGTGTATTACACAAGTACGTTAGCGGGCAATTGACTGAAACAAAAGGATGAGCAAATCGCTGGACTTAAACAGACATATTACAACAGAATCATCTTAAAGCTTAGCGAGCTTGGCGGTTTTGCGAGAGCTACTTTACGTTAATCTTCAGATCCTGAATTTGAATGATGGCTAGATACTAGATCGGGTTTGATTTGAAGTAGACTCTGCGAATGAGTGTTTTTCCATGTTGGGTAACGACATCGTCTGCATTGTCAGGCACAAGATTCTGAGCAATATTGTTGAGTAAAGTCATTCCCTGATCCGTCACTATTGTCAGAATAATATCTGCATATAGAGGTACATTTGTACCCGCATTTGAATCAGAACCACCAAATATATAGTCGTCGGTTATGGCGTAATTGATAGTTCCATTTTTTGGTGTTTCCTGATCCGAATCGTAAATCAGTATTTTGAATGAAACAATGTTACTCACGAGGTAATTTTCGACATTTGTAATGGTTGCGTCACTCCAGATGGTTTTGTCATCTGTAAGGGTTCCTTGAGCGCTGGAGTCCGGATCGTCAAAGCGACTGCTCAAATAATTATTAAGGGTCTGGTTCGGATCGACGACCATCCGGTAGAGTGCGTAAGTGAGAGGCCCATTGGGATAGGATGACTGGTATTCCAATTTATAAGCAATTGCGCAAATCCCATCACCACTTTCTCGATCCAGTGCCGGTGCAAATAGCTTCAGAGTTACTGAGTCAGACTGGCCAGAATCATAAGGAGCATCGCTATCATTTGCAAAGGTCGATGGCTCCACTCGCAGCCATTGCTGACCATTGTTGTGCAAAACCGCAGTCTCAAGATCCTGTGCAATCAAATCGAGTGCCAGGCGTGCTTCGGCGTTTGCCGAGAGCTTGCCGGAAGACCGATTCCAGGAATCCATTACTGAACTGGCTATGTAGGCTAAAATGCCAACCAGTATGACCATCACCAAAGAAGCAACCAGGACTTCAATCAAAGTAAATGCATTTGTCGAACGACGTTCGGAACTTGTATGAGGAGTATTCATTTAAGCGTTTCAGTAGCGAAGAATTGCCGTGTCGTAGGTAAAGATGGGTATTTCGTCCTTTAGGGTTAACATATCTGTCGGAATATCTGTGATAGGGTTAAAGGAATCCGGGTCTTCCACAAAGATACGGACTTCCAGTGCGAGGTAATTTCCGTCGTAGGCGCCAATCGCCTGATCAAGCGTGTATCGCGGATAAGCATCAGTAGTTCCTTCTGTGACGGAACCATCCGATAGCATCGCTGATGATGCGGTCAGGACAACACGGTAAATAGAACTGGTGGCTTTGTCAAAGGAAGCGGGTGGGGGGGCATCATTGCCTCTGTTATTTGCATTCACAACCGATTTTGAATTAACACTTCCATTCTGGTTATTCTCAAAACCAATTTCCTGGCGGATTCGATCGTTAGCATCGTCATACCATCGGTAAACAAACAGCACTGCATGACCATCATTTTGAATTGCACTGTAAATAGCATCAAATCTTGAAACGTTCGGATTGTTTGGTTTTACATACGGTGAACCATTTAAAAAGGCATTCACAGAATCTACCACGGATGCTACTTCATCGGTTTTTTCAACAGTGCTGACTGATTTAAAAGCCGGACCTAGCAAGCCAACCAGGGCCAGCACTGTCATCAGGAAGATGCCCATTGCCAGAACGACTTCAATAAGAGTGAAGGCTCTGAGGCGGGCCAGTGGTTTCTGCAACTTTACATCCATCTGTAACTTTAATTTTATTGTATTAGATATCAATATCATCGGGAGCATCAATCAAGGTTGCCGTGCCTGCTTTTCGGATGATGAGTCCGGCTCGAATGCTTGATTTCTGTTCGGTGTCTGATGGCAGGTCTAAAGTTACTGTTGTGCCGTTTGCTTCGGGGACTACTTTTCCGGCTCTAAAGATCAGGTAAGCATTGTTAGTCTTTGCAGTACCATTACTGTTGAATTCGTAAAAAAAGAAGTTTGCTCCAGTGCCCTCCGTCTGTGGCGATAATCTAGGGTAGTTTATTTGCATGTCTGATGCAGTTGTCCAGTTTATGCCCGATAGAGTGCTGCTCGTCGTCGAATCAAAATAAATGCCTTTGGGCAGGTAAGTGCCTTTATCAGCAGCGATCCATCCGGTATTGCCTTTGCTGTCGGTTCCGTAGTAGACGATGCCAATAAACCGACGATATTTGTCGATCTCATCAATAGTAGCATCATTGTGAATAATCAGGCGTACCTGCGCATTCTTTAAAATTGCCTGACTGCGTGCGGCTTTGACCAGGCCGGACAATGTTCTTTGTGCGGAACTCAGTTTGGCGCCATCTCCGGAATTTGAACCA
>JBNKZP010000081.1:0-7339 GCA_050301675.1 Puniceicoccaceae bacterium | reverse complement strand
TTCAGCAATGGCGAAGGGCACTGTTCTTTATTGGTCACTAAGAGCAAATCCGACCGGGAAAGTTACCCACAATTTTCCTTAAAAACCGAAATCCGGGAAGAGGCCGAAAAGCGCTGCAAAATTAAATATTCGCATCATAACTGCATTGAAGCGGCTTTGTAGGCAGCCAGCGAAACGAAGAAAGCCTTTGTTGCTTCCACCGATTTTATTTGTGCGGCAAAAGTAGATTGTTCGCGCAACTGGACGGCGAGAAAATCAGATGCACCCTGATTAAACATCACCTTTTCTGCTCCCTCCATTTCTTTGGCGAGCGCCACATTGATTTCTGCCATCTCGATTTGTTCATACGCTGCAACTAGCGCGGAATGAGCATTTCGTACTTCATTGGAAATTTTTTCACGAGCAAACCGGGCTTTGTAAAGCAACTGCTGTTGTTTGGATTTGGCGACTACTTGATCTCCGCGCGCCTCGCGTCGTTCCAGTGGCATGCTAAATTCCACCATCGCTTTCAATTCAAATTCATTGATGTCTTTGTAGATGTCTTGACCGAAATTCTGTGCTCCGTACAGAGATGCATCTAAGGCTGGCATCATTGCGTTTCGCGCCTGTTCGAGGTCAATGCCTGCCTTTGCTAGCTGTATATCTACTTGCTTGATTTCAGGGCGTTGTTCCAGGGCGATTTGTACATCGTTTATCAGATTGAGACCGGTTGGATCAATTAACTCCGGAAATGTTTCTGGCAGACGATCTATTCCAGTGACCAGAGGTTCCATATTTTCGTCTCGGTGAAACAAAGAGAGCGCCAGCGCCGCTGCTTCAAAGGCTCGGCGGGCCTGTGTTGTCTGAATCTCACGATCCACTACGAGCCGACGATTGTCGGTAATAACCAGTTTTTTGATTAAGCCGGTTTCCACTTGCTTGTGAAGTATTTCGACACGATCACGTGCCAGATTGAGTTGCTTCTGGGCCAGTCGAAGTTTTGTGCCTGCTGCCAACCAGCCGAAGTAAGCTTTTGTGGACGCCTGCATGAAATCAATTTCCTGGCGTTGAATCAGTGGATCTGCAAGTTCAGCATCATAACGAGCCTTCATTACAGCTGCCCGACGTTTGTCAATGCGACCGTCCTGGAGGAGTGGCACCTTGACTCCAAGGTTGAGTTCACCTCCCTCCTGTGTTCGATCTTTTCGGTAATAGTCGGGCAGACGATCCCCTTCAGTGAGACGATAGCCGCCAAACAAAGTACTGCCCCAGAGCCCCAGGAATTTCTCGAAACCGGTTTCTACTGTTTCCGACTCATAAAATCCCACTGGAGTACCAAAGGCTTTCGCGAATACGTTGAAGTCGAAAGTTCCCTGTGCTGATTGCAGGCGACCGGCAGCAATATCACGCTCAATTAACGCTGTCAGCAAAGGGGGATACAGGCCCGCAACAGATTGTTGAACCTCTGATAAAAGCAGGGGCTGAGTTGTATGAGATGCTGCAGAACTTCTCGTAATAAACTCGTCGGTTACGGCAGATAAGTCTGCAAAAACGCTCGTGCACGTACAAATAAGCAAAATCAGGATGTATCTGGCAATCATGACTTAGGTTTTGTCGATACAGGATCTTGTGGCGATAATGCCGGTGGGAATCCGTTCAACTGACGCCACAATTCAAACCATAATGGAACTCGACGCAGTAAAACCCATCCGTTGACACGTACTCCTTGTCGGAGCCAACGGGAACCGGGCCAGCCGTCTTCTGCAATGGTAGAATCACCAGACCACGGTGCACCTGCTTCCGGGTCTGGCGCGACCAATACGCGAAATTTACCTCTCGGGTCACCGGCGGGATCAATCAGGATAACTTCACCGCCAAAGGTCCCTCGAGCTACACTGGGCCAACCCATGAACTGCAAAGCTGGCCAGCCTTCAAATTGTAGTCTTACCGGACTGCCACGTCGGATCACCTGACCCTCCTCATCTTTTAGTTGAGCTTGTAACAGAGGCATGTCGTTACCATTTACATAGATTTCTGCCAGACGTTTTTCAGCCGTCGGGATTATTGTACACAATGGAGTTTTTTCCTTAAAATACGTACCTTCGGTCGCCTGCACTTGCTGGACAATACCATCGCGCGGCGCTACAACGGTTTGGCGGCGAGTTTGATTGACCTTGATTATTAAAGACTGCAGAGACTGTTCTGTCGATTCCAGAGTAGAGCGTGCAGACTCCAGGGATGCTTTGGTGCTTTGTATTTTTGCCTTACCTTCGGGCTCCACCTGTTCGAGTTCTGCTTTGGCAGTCATCCATTCTGCATGGGTACTATCTTTTCCTAACAACGCCAGCTCATAGTCACGCTGTGATATCAATCCACGTTCGTCTTCAAACAATATCTTGATGCGATTGTACTGCTGCAGCGCAGTTTTGGCTGCATAAGATTTAGCAGCTTCTTTTGCTTTGGCAGCAGCGATCAGAGGGGGAAGCGCGCGTTCCTGTTCAACAAGCTGGGCTTCAAGTGACTGCACGCGCATCTTGGTTGCGTCACGTTGTCGTTTTGCCATTTCTGTTTGAACTTCTAAGTTTTTTAATAATTCGGGGTCATTGTCCTCCAGCTCAAACAGTAAATCACCTTTTTTAACTTGCTCCCCGTCAATTACATATGACTTGCTCAGACGGCCTGAAAGCGGAGCTTCAATGATAACTCTGCGTTCCAGTGGATTGTATGCAATGACTCGTCCACTGCCCCGTATAAACTGCTGCCAGGGAAGAAAGAGTATGCTCAAAATAAGGACGACAAAAGAACCCGCACAAAACTTAGTAAGTCGATATATGAATCTATGTGAGCGGATAGATGTCAGGCTGGTGAGACCCGCTTCGACATCTAAAATGGGCATCGGGTTCTTTGCATCTGGTTCGGTGCTCATATGCCACCTCCCATTTGGGGTCTTTCGTTGTGTTTCACCGTCCAATTTCCGCCATGTGAAAGCTCAATTACAATGTCGCATCGATCGACTAATTTTTTATCCCAAGTTGCCAGAAACAACGTCCAGGGGCGTGAACGATCAAATAATTCATCGATAATTTTTTCTCTAAGTTCAGTGTCCAGTTCCTTCAGGAACCGGTCAACGATCAAAAGCGATGGCGGGTCCACCAGTGCGCGTGCCAGCACGAGTAGAATCCTGCTGGAATAAGGCAGTTGCCACGCTCCGGCCTTTAATCGTGTGTTCAAACCATCCTCAAGCCGTGCGATCATATTGGTCAGATTTACCCGTTCGAGCGCAGTATTCACTTGCTTCAGGTCAACATCTTCGCGGCCAACCACTATGTTTTCCAATATTGTGCCTTCGAATAGTTCTTTATGACGTAGCAACGATGATGCCGCGCGAAGCTCTCTCAGATCCCATTGGCGCAGATCGATGCCATTTACTAGAATCTGTCCACTGGTAGGTTCACGCAGTCCAAACAAAAGATCCAGTGTGGTTGTGCTGCCGGCGCCAAGCGGACCACTGATGGCCACCCGGCTGCCTGCAGGGATAATCAGCGAGAAATCGTTGATGATTGGTTTGTTCGGACCATAGCTGAAAGATACTCTGCGAAATTCGATATCAAAAGGTCTTTTGTCTGTCGTTATGTTAGCAATCGCCTGTCCGCCCTGACGTTCAATTGGTAAGTCAACGATATAGCCGAGTTTATCGATCGAGCCCATTGCGTCATAGAATGCCTCCAGATGCTTGCCCATGTTCGATAAAGAAGAGACGATTCCGGCCACAATCAGCTCGCTTGCCACCAGTTGGCCCAGTGTCAATTCTCCCTTTAGGACAAGATAGCCACCGATGGACAGCAGAGCTGCATTCGCAAATGCCTGTAGCCCCAGGAAGCCAATGATCTGCCTTAATAGAATTCGGAAGTGTGCCTTTCTTACTTGCAGATACTCATGCCCTAGCTGGTCTGAACGTTTACAGGCCATTTCCGGTCCCGAATCGGATTTGAAAAGTAGCGGATAAAGTGCAATCTGCTCAAGCCAACCCACGATTGCATGTTTCTTGTAGGATTCGGCAACTTTCGTACTGATAGCCTTGCGCCCCAATCCAAAAATGATCAGGAGGATCAGTAAGAGTAACAGAAAACCAAAAAGAAGTAGAAACGGATGGTAAAAGGCCAATACGATAAGCCCGACAATCGCTCCCAGAACCAGATTGACTCCTTCCAGTAGCAACAATGCACTGCTTTTCTCAACCGTGAGGATATCAAAAAATCGATTCACCAACTCCGGCTTCATTTTGTCATTTAGCGCAGCATGTTTGACTCTTGGGAGCCGGTAGGACATGTCTGCCGCGATTCGCATCACCAGCCGACGTTGCACAATCTCCATAACATAATGTTGTGATGCTTGGATGAGACCCAGAGCCAGAAGGAAAACCAGAAGCGCAAAGGTCAACGTAAACAATGCCTGTGCGTAAACAACCTCCTGCCCGCCAAAGGCAATGTTATTCACCACAGCGTCCACAGCCAGTGGCGTTGCGAGATACAGGATCCCGGAAATCAGCGCTAACAAAAGCAGGATTGATATGTCTTTGGATTCCGGGCGCAGTAATTCGAAAAAACGCGACTGTGGGCTGGGCGTCTTACCCGAGGCTTCGGTAGGATCGTGATGGTTGGAATGATTTGTCACTTTCACCAGATAAAAACAATATAACCTTAGAATTAAAGCATATTTAGTCAACAAACCTTACAGCCCGATCGATAATCCCTGCCCGGCGGAGCCGGGATCCAAAGAACGTTGAACATTCGATACTACTAAATCTACTTCGCAATGCAGGTGTTTCGCTCCTCAGCAAGCAAAACCGAACTGTTCGCGAGCTTGCCACCTGACTGCAATAATGGCGAAGGAGTGAAAGCTGAGACAAAACCATAAAGGGGCCTTCAGACCTTCGAGTTGATTCAACTCGACAGAATAACCCATTTTGTAATTACTGTTAGAATTGGATTATCCAAAGTCTATGGTTCTGGATTAAAAAGCTTTGAGGTAGCCCACACCTGACCTGATAGTATGCCCGTGATTCACACTAACGAAGAAAAAGTATTTCTCGATAATCTCGATAAGAAGCTCTGGAACGCCGCTGATCGGCTGCGCTCGAACCTGGACGCAGCGGTCTACAAACACGCTGTTCTGGGTCTTATATTCCTTAAATATGTCTCCGACTCGTTCGATTTTCGCCGGGAGGAGCTTCGGGCACAGTCTGCTGCCCCAAAGAGCGATAGCCTCGAAGTCCGCATTTTATCACTTGAAAACCCCAGTGATCTATTTCGCCAATCTCCAAAATGAGCCAGAAACCCCCAACAGAACAACCGATCTCAGGAATCCGCGATAACGTTTCCCGGGGAAAGGTTGGTGACTTTCTCCGGTCTCATCTGGGAAATGAGACCATGCTGTCTGTGGTGTCTGCCTATTTTACGATACATGCCTATCATGCCCTGAAAGCTGAGCTTGATAATATTTCCCAGCTTCGATTCCTATTTGGCGATCCCCAGTTCATCAACCAGATCGACAAAGACTCAAAGGAGTCGCGTGAGTTTTCGCTTACTGATGGGCAATTGAAACTTAGCAACCAACTAACCCAAAGGAAGTTCGCGAAGGAGTGTTCAGAATGGATCGAGAAGTGTGTAGAGATTCGCACGGTGAACCAAGCAGGGCTTTTACACGGCAAGCTTTACCATATCCAAAATGGTTCAGTTGACTATGCAATCCTTGGTAGTTCCAACTTCACGATGCCTGGACTTGGACTGCGTGAGTCGGGGAATAATGTCGAATTGAATATCGTCGTCGAAGACAATCGTGACCGAAAAGATCTTCTGACATGGTTCAATGAATGGTGGTCAAAGGACAATCTTACCCGAGACATCAAGGAATTAGTGCTAAGGGAATTGGCACGTCTCTACTCCAATCAATCACCGGAGTTCATCTACTATCTAACCCTGTTCAATATTTTCAGGGAGTCCCTGGACGGCGAGCGCGATGCGGATGCTGACCTGACGAAAGTCCAGTTGCCGGATACACACATTTGGAGAACACTCTACAGCTTTCAGAAAGATGGAGCAAAAACAGCTATAAACAAGATAAGGGAGCTGAACGGATGCATCTTAGCCGACAGTGTCGGTCTTGGCAAAACGTTCACCGCTCTTGCCGTGATCAAATACTTCGAGCTTAAGAATGAGCGCGTCCTCGTCCTATGCCCGAAGAAGCTGAGTCGAAATTGGACGATCTACCGCAACCCCGACAAATTAAATCCGTTCTCGGATGACAAGTTTCGCTATGATGTGCTTCACCATACCGACCTTTCTCGGGAAGAGGGAGAGGTCAACGGTCTCCAGCTTGAAACACTGAATTGGAGTACGTATGATCTCGTTGTAATCGACGAATCACACAACTTTAGAAATAATGCACGAGCCAAACAGGAGGAAGGAGAACCGATAAAGCGGAGTCGATACGAACGCTTAATCGAAGACATAATTATATCTGGCAGTAAGACTAAAGTTCTTCTCTTGTCTGCAACGCCAGTAAATAATGAACTCTCTGATCTCCGCAATCAGGTTTCTTTCATTGCAGGCGGTGATGTGGCCCGCGATTCAAAACCTGACGCAGCCTTCGCTCAGTCGTTGAAAATTGCGTCGGTCAAGGAGACCACAAGGAAAGCGCAGCAACACTTTACTCGTTGGGCTAAGCAACCGCCAGACAAGCGCACCAACAAGGATCTTTTACAGGCTATCGGAGGGGACTTTTTTAAGCTACTTGATGGTCTGAGTATCGCCCGTTCACGGAAGCAGATTGCACGCTACTACAAGGAAGAGATGGAACGTCTTGGAGGTTTCCCAATACGGCCTAAGCCGCTTTTCTTGCATCCACCAATCGATCTGCGACCGAAACAAATTTCCTTCGAGGAACTCGATACCGAAATATCTGAACTATCCTTGGCTCTCTATCATCCGACAAAGTTCCTTCGACCAGACCTGCCTGAGTCTGTAAGAGCAAGTTACGTTGATGAACGGATGAACGGATTCACGCAAGAAGGCCGCGAACGAATCCTCATCAGCATGATGAAGGTGAATTTTCTAAAACGGCTGGAAAGCTCGATTGATTCGTTCCGGCTGACTTTATTGCGAACCATCGAGAAGATTGACGGGCTCGAATCGAAATTTGACCATTTCGAAGCCTTTCAGAAGGAACGACCGGAGGTGGACTACAATTTTCTTGAACCCAAGGTTGAAGATGACGATGAACTGGGAACGAGTGATTTTCTCGTCGGCGGGAAGCGCAAGTTTCACCTCGGGCATATCGACACCGCCAAATGGAGCAAAGC
>JBNKZP010000080.1:0-7452 GCA_050301675.1 Puniceicoccaceae bacterium | reverse complement strand
TCATTAGACTGCGTTTTAAGCCATTTTGACGAAGAGGATTTAACTTTTCCAACGACAGCTGAAAGCGTAAGGGTTCGGTGCAGGAGGAACAGGATGTGAACGTGATCATCCATCGAATTGATAATGAGAACAGGACACTCTAAATTTTTGAGAACCGTGCTTATGTAGGCATGCAGATCAGAGCGAATCGAAGTTGCTAGAAAGGTGCGCCGGTGTTGGGTGGAGAAAATGAGATGGATGAGGTTTTTTGAGAGCGATTGAGACATGGATTAGAGCGCCCTTTCAGGGCTTGGTGGGGTTGTTGGGGTTACAGCCCAGGGCGGTTGCCCTGGGCTGACATAGGATGCCCCTCTGGGGCCTAAACAAATCGAGAGTCTTTAGTGGGTGAGTAAACGTGTGTTTTTAATTTGTAGTAAAAGTGAATAAATTGAATAAGAGGCTACGTAGCAAGGCCATATCGGGATTGATTGAACTCAGTACGATAAGTTGCTACAAATCGAAATTGCACCCCAGAACAGAGTAATTATGCAAAAGAGCTTGATGTTACTTTCAGCGATGCGAGTGTTGATGAAAGTGCCGATGTGATCCGGAAGTCGGGATTTTGACAAAATACATTTGATGAAAAGAAATATTATAGTATCTTCTTGAATCATGAATGTCACAGAAATATATCAAAATGCGATGAGTCTGTCTTCAACAGAAAAAGCGGACCTCATTGCTGCATTACTCGATAGTTATTCTGATAACGAATCTTTATACAAAGATGATGTTATAGCTGAAGCAATCTCTAGAGACAAAGCTATTGAGGAGGGATTTTTGGAAGAAATTTCTGAAAGTGAATTCTTCTCCAACTATGAAAAGTATCGCTTGTAATGGATTTATCGTTTAATCGGTCCGTTCAAAAAGATGTTGATGAGGTAATTAATCATTACGAAGCGATTTCTGATCAATTGGTCAGCAGATTCTTCCGCGATATGGAAATTCGCCTTAGTGAGATTCGAGAGAACCCAAAGAGATTTTCTAAAGATCAAAATTACCCTTTATATCGGGGTCAGTTTACGCAAATTCACACCTATTTACTTGACCTCTCTAAGTTTTGTAATGTGAAGCTAAATTTAGCTGGTTATCATTTTACTTTTAGATTGACATACGGATAGTGGGATAAAGGTTTGGTTGTAACTTAAATGCTTAATGGGTAAGCAACAGAAAATTTACTAAAAATTCTTAGTGGAAATTCGGATAAGAATATTCAATTTTCCGACTTATGTTCTCTCCTGAAATATTTGGAATTTGATTTACGAACCAAAGGAGACCATCATATTTTACAAGAGATAATGTTGAGGAAATTTTGAATCTTCAACCGATTAAAAATATGGCAAAAGGTTATCAAGTAAGGCAAGTTCGTATGGTAATTACGAAGTATAAATTAATGGAGATTTCAAATGGATAATAAATACGAGATTATTATATACTGGAGTAATGACGATGAGATGTTCATTGCAGAAGTTCCAGAGTTGTCAGGTTGCATGGCAGACGGCACTACATATCAAGAAGCATTAAGTAACGTTGAAGTTATTATTGATGAGTGGTTAGAGACAGCAAAAGAACTAGGTCGAGCGATTCCAACTCCTCGTGGAAAACTTATGTATGCTTAATGGTGCTGTTTGATACACAAACACCACGTAACGGAATTTTTTTAGATGCCCTTGTTTTAAGGTCGCAGATTGCGACCTTAAAGAATCCCACTCGTCTTAATTGAGTTGAAAACGAAAGGATTCCGGGAATTTACGCTCATTTCGTTTGACCTGTTCGTTTAGGCGTTTGGTCGTCACTTCGTAAAGTTTGGCCAAATCAGAATCGAGAATAACTTTTTGTTTGCGGATAGTATGGATGGGGATGTCCAACATAAGTATTGATAAAAGTTGGTAATTGTAGATTTGAGCAAATACAAAATCTTAATTTTAAAATCACCATGTTCAATGTTCTGTGTTCCTTCCGGTTTTGCTGGGGTAGGAGTAGTAGGATTAAGAGTACGATTAAGAGTAAGACCAAATAGTTGAAGAAAGTTTAGTGCTGTAATTTTCCAAACAATTGACAAATTGTGTCTTTTTATGGAATTAACGATTACAAAGATGCTTACCTGCATTCTTATACCACCTGTGAGCCTTATAATAACTGCGATTCTCGGGTTGTGCCTCTCATTATTCCGGCGGAAACTGGGGCTTTGGCTGACGACGGTGAGCCTGATCGTTCTGTTGTTGTGTAGTTTGCCAGTGGTCTCGGCAAATCTGGTGAATACACTACAAGGCGACGCGCCTATTTTGCCGGATGAATTGAAACAAACGGTCGCTGACGCTGAAGTTATTGTTTTATTGGCAGGTGGGCGACAGAAACTAGCTGAAGAATACGGTGATGACACCGTTAACCAATTGTCATTGGTGAGAGCGCGTTATGCTGCCTGGATCGTGAAACAAACGCATTTGCCCTTGATCATTAGTGGCGGACGAGTGCTCGGAGATGAAGTTAGAAGTGAGTCAGAGTTGATACGCGATTTGTTGCAAAACGAGTTTAATCTTAGCGGGGAGTGTTGCATTGAAGAGCAAAGCCGTACAACTTATGAAAATGCCCTGTATACAGCTGAGCTTCTTAAGCAAAAAGATATTGGAAGCGTTGTGTTGGTGACGCATGCCTGGCACATGCCACGGGCCAGAGCCGCTTTTGAGCATTTTGATGTCCGGGTAATTCCTGCGCCCACTGCGTTTTATGGACGTCACTCAACCTATGGTATCAACGGTTTTTTACCATCAACAAATGCCTTAATGTTTTCTGGAATGGCATTTCATGAGATGTTTGGTCATTGGTGGTACAAAATGCGTTACTATTAATTCTTATGCAATCAAGTTTTTATGTGAGTTGCTTGTTGCAGTGAGAAGTATCCTCACTAAATCATAGAGTATCATGGTCGCGATACGATTAACTTTAATAACCCTATTTTGTATACTCTGGGGCATTGTCGGATGTAAGCCTGGCGGTGTCGAAGTCGTTTCCGAAACAGACGAGAAACAATATCAACTGGCTAAAGATTACCAGAGTCAGGGGCGCACCGAAGATGCTCTGAGAGCTTTCAAACGAGTTATTGAAGCGCGTCGCAATGCCCCTGAGTCCCACCTCGAGGCAGGTTACATTTATCTGAATGCCATGGGTGATCCGATAAAAGCAATTTATCATTTTGAACAATATCTTGAACTAAAACCAGATTCGCCACAGGCAATGCGAGTGCAGAAGTTAATAGAAACCGCAGAGAAAAAGTTTGCCCAGCAGTTGCCGGCTCAGCCTTATGAAGGTGAGCTGGATCGTCTCGAAATGATGGAACTCGTAAATAGCCTGAAACAGGAAAACAACCGTCTGAAGCGTGAGCTTGTCGCAACCCAGCAACGTCTTCAAAATCTTGAGAACCGATCGGGGAATATAACCACTGGGACTGGAACACAACAACAGCGTACCTACAATCAGAATCAATCGGCTACTATCTCACCCGATCCTGAGAGTGTTCCGCGTGCTTACATTGTGCAGTCCGGTGATTCGCTCAGTAGTATCAGCCGCAAGGTGTATGGGACACCTTCCCGATGGATTGATATTTACCAGGCAAATCGTGATCGGCTTGCCAGTGAAAACGCTTTGCGTGTCGGTCAGGAACTGCGTATTCCCTGAGAAGTTACTCAGTCAAAAGCATTTGATGAAAGAAATTGTAAGTTTGCGTTTATTCTGCTTTTAAAGGATATAGTGTACATTGATGTAAATATCAAATTGAACTATTTGGATGGGACTGGAAACACTTAATGTAATCGGATGGAAAGAGTCCGTTGATTTGCCTGAATGGGGGATACAACACATTACCGTTAAGGTAGATACTGGCGCTCGGCGTTCGGCAATAGATGTTAACAACATCAAAGAAATAGGAAAGGGGAAGATCCGATTCGATATTGCCGTAGATCGAAAGAATCGTGATCTAACAAAGACAGTGGTCGCGAATGTCCTTCACAATACGCATGTTCGTTCCAGCAACGGAGAGCAGGGCGAACGTTACTTTGTAGAAACTACAATTGCTATCGGCGAGCAGACGAGAAGAATAGAACTGAGCCTCATTTCACGCCACCAGATGACGTACCGAATGCTACTCGGACGCAAAGCGCTCGAAGGAATGTTCGTCGTAGACCCTTCACAGACATATCTGACCCGAACAAATCAAAAATCCCGAATCATTACCACTGAGCAATTGTAGCCTCGATTCTTTTATAACGATGAATTTTCTCAATATTGCCATACTTTCAAGAGGTAGCAGACTCTACAGTACACGACGTCTCAAAGAAGCCGCCTTGCAGCGCGGTCACAAAGTCCGGGTACTGGACACGATGCAATTCGGAATTTATCTCGAATCCGGGCAGCCGGACCTTACCTTTCGCGGCAAGCCTGTTCCACACTACAACGCCGTTATCCCACGCATCGGCAATTCGATTACCTTTTTCGGCACTGCTGTTGTTCGACAATTTCAGCAAATGGGTACTTACTGTCTCAACACCGCCGATGCAATCATGGCATCACGCGATAAACTAGCTTCGCTTCAAGAGTTAAGCAGCTACAATATTGGCATTGCCGAAACTGCCTTTGTCAGGAATCCCCAAGACATATTGCAAGCCATTCAGGCGATGGGCGGTGCGCCAGTGATCATCAAGCTGCTCTCAGGGACGCAGGGAATCGGTGTCATCCTGGCAGAATCTAACAAAGTAGCTGAGGCCATCATTGAAACCTTGGGCAGTGTGAAGCAAAATGTATTGGTGCAGAAATTTGTTTCAGAGTCCAAAGGACGAGACATTCGCGCCTTCGTTATCGGTGATCGCGTAGTGGCTGCAATTCGGCGCACCGCAGCCGGACAAGAATTTCGGAGTAACATACATCGGGGTGGCAAGGCACAAGCCGTTGAATTGGATCCCAAGTATGCAGACGCTGCTGTGCAAGCCGCCCAGATACTAAATCTGAGTGTAGCAGGGGTCGATATGCTGGAAGGCACTGAAGGGCCTGTAATCATGGAAGTGAACTCATCGCCCGGGCTGGAAGGCATCGAAAAAGCGACCGATATCGATCTTGCTGATGAGATCATCAAGCACATCGAAGAGCAGGTACGATTCGGGAATCTTGACATTCGTGAACGACTCTCACTCACCAGAGGCTATGCCGTAACTGAATTCGCAATCGATAAAAATTCGACCATCGCTGGAAAGACAATTTCTGAAAGTGGCTTGAGACAACACGATATAGTTGTTCTGCGACTGGTTCGAGGCAACGAGCATATCGCCAATCCTATGGGAACACGTAAAATCCTGCCAGGCGACTCTCTGCTCTGTTATGGCGAAAAAACTGCACTCCAGTCTTATCTACCAGACTTGATCAAACGAAAACGACGCAAAAAGAAAAAAACATCCGCAGCCGATAACGGCTGACCAAAATGAACATAGAACATCCCATTTTACCCAATCTGCGCGAATCATAGCATGGATTTGAAAAGCAAAGCACTAATAATGGCTAGCAACACACTTGAAATCGGCGGTCAGACAGTTGCGCCGGGCAGTGCAAAAGATCTTCGTCTGGAAATCTCCGAAACTTATATGGGTGACAAAATTTGCATTCCCATTCGCGTCATTCGGTCAAAAAAACCAGGTCCGGTTGTTTTGATTACCGCAGCCATCCACGGCGACGAAATCAACGGCACGGGCATCATCCACGATTTTCTCTTTGGCAACGAAATAGTACTCAAAAAAGGAACGCTCATCCTGGTGCCAGTTGTCAACGTGTTTGGATTTGAGTCCCACGACCGCTATCTTCCGGATCGTCGCGATCTGAATCGCAGTTTTCCAGGCGCGGAAAACGGCAGTCTGGCAAGCCGGATCGCGAATACGCTAATGACAGAACTCGTGGATAAGTGCGATTATGCCATCGACCTGCACACTGCTGCCGCTCAACGCACCAATTATCCAAATGTGCGTGCGGACCTAAACAATCCGAAAACCAAACGTCTCGCGGTTGCCTTTGGCTGCTCGCTGATCCTGGATGGCAAAGGCCCGGCCGGTTCTTTTCGCCGTGAAGCAACCCGAAGAGGCTGTCCCACGATAATTCTCGAAGCAGGTGAACCTTATAAAATAGAACCATCACTGCTTCAGGTCGGTCTACGCGGAATAAAAAATGTACTGATTGATTTTGGTATGCTCGACGGAGAGATCAAAAAGCCTCCCTTTCAGTCACTTGTGCGTAAAACTTCGTGGGTTCGCGCTACGGTTGCCGGCATCCTTAAATTTCATGTCAGCCCCGGTGATTTCGTCGATGAAAATCAACCATTGGCAACGAACTACAGCATACTGGGCTACAAACAAAATATAATCGAAAGTCCAAGCTATGGCATGATCGTCGGCATGACAACTATGCCAGCGGTCAAGCCCGGAGAGCCGATCTGCAACATCGCAACCATGTCACAACGCTTGAAAATGAGCCACTATAAAAAACTCCAGGCAGCCAAACAAAATCCCTACAAACAGGCTTATCAAGACCTTGCAACCAATCTCGACGTGGTAAAACATTGAGATATTTGAACACCGGAAGGATAACAAAAACAACATTCCCGGGATCGTCAGACTCCTGTCTGGCACCACCTCGTTTTTGTTTCATAGGAGCATTTTTTAAGATGAGCTGATCGCTTCTGTTATCGATTGAGCTAAATCGAAGGGTAATTACCTCAAATTCGACTTCATTCGGATATTCAATCACGTCATTATTCAGAATTTTGATATCCGGTGAAGTTTTCGGAGCATAGAACACTTGCCAGACCTAAACCTGGCTCACTACCACTCATCACTATCAGAGTCGTTTGCTGAAGCGGCACGCTACGAAACGAATAGGGGATAAAATCAATCTCTCACTAAATACCTGAACCGTTTCGCAAAGTCACCGGTGATACATTTTTGAACGAAAATTGTTGTCTTTGAAGAACGCCGAATTTGCTTGCCCGTCCTTTTTGGCAGAGCATTGTAACTTTCCAATAAATCATTGCGATACGGATATTCTTTAGCAAATACGTGGGCGTAGCTCAGTTGGATAGAGCATCGGATTTCTAATCCGGCGGTCGGGGGTTCGAATCCCTCCGCCCATGCCATATCAAGGAATAGAACCTAGCCCGGCAGAGCCGCAACCAAAGTCTGAAATACCAAATGACGCTATGGCTCTACTTTTGATAAGCATTTTTTTGAACCACGGATTGCACTGATTTACACAGATGCTCAGGCTCTGTAAAAGAATATTTAGTAAACTATGTCTATCCGTGTACATCCGTGTGATCTGTGGTTAAATTAATTCTTATCTCTGGGTCTTTGGGCTTGAGCAAAGCGACATGAGGCAAAATCTTTT
>JBNKZP010000079.1:0-7539 GCA_050301675.1 Puniceicoccaceae bacterium | reverse complement strand
CCTTTAGGCGTCACTGCCTAGATGCAGCGGTATCGATCTGTTGTGGCTTGCTGATTACAGTGCTTGTTCTGAAGTCGATGGCGCTGAATTTGGCTCCGAGTATTTCGACGAAGCTTGTGGAGTGGAGCTTGGAGAAGGCGCAGGGCGCCAATGTGGTCAACGTTATCCTTGTGGATTTCAGGGCATTGGACACATGGGGTGAAATTACCGTGCTGGCAATTGCAGCCATCGGTGTCTGGTCGTTAATTTACCGTGGTATCCGGCACGAGAAAGAAGAGGGGGGCTCATGAATTCGATATTGTTAAACACCGCTACGCGCTATGTAGGGCCCTTGCTGCTAGTGCTTTCTCTGATACTATTGTATCGTGGGCACAATCTTCCCGGAGGTGGTTTTATCGGAGGCCTTATGGCAGCATCTTCAATTATTTTATCCGCTTACGCGCGGGGCTGGTTCGAAGTAGAGAAACGCTTGCCGATAGACCCTTTGGTTCTAATGGCTTCCGGACTTGCGCTGGCAATGCTTAGCGGTCTTCCTGGCATATTAATGGGCAAGATGTATATGACAGGATTGTGGCTACCACCTTTCAAAGTGTTTCTTTTGGGAAAGGTGAAGCTTGGAACACCTTTTCTTTTCGACGTTGGCGTCTACTTGGCGGTAATTGGATTTACGGTAAAGTGTGCACTCGCACTTGGAACTTATCACGACTCATGGAAATCTTGATTGCAATACTCACTGGAACTCTGTTTGCAGGTGGCATCTATTGCCTGCTGCGGCGCAGCCTCATGAAGATCGTTATTGGTATCATGTTGCTTAGCCAGGGAGGGAATCTGCTGGTACTGGCTGTCGGGGGACTGGTTCCTCTTAAACCCGTATTTGCGTTGAGTGATACAAAAGTACCACCGGCGGGGTATGCGGATCCGTTACCTCAGGCGCTTGTGCTCACGGCGATCGTTATTGGTTTCGGATTAGTGATTTTTACAATTGCCCTCCTGCTCAGAGCATATGATGCCGTGGGCAGCGACGATATGAATGCATTTAACCAGACGGATAAAATATCATGATGTGGTTGCTTGCATGTTTAATAGTGCCGTTCACAACAGCGGTAACTTGCCTTTTCTGTCGAAGGCACGTCAGACTGGTGCGTGCCATTGGCGTTTCCGGTGCAGGTGTTATGTTTTTTGTTTCGGTAATGTTGCTAAGGGAGGTTCTTGATTCCGGCTACATCGTAATCCAATTAGGAAGCTGGCCCGCGCCCTATGGAATTACTTTGATCGTTGATTTGTTAAGTGCTGCCATGGTGGTCATTACCGGATTGATTGCATTTACGGTCGCTGTTTACTCCATCCGCGATATTAAAGACCGATTGGTGCAGTCTAATTATTTTGCGCTGTTTCACTTCCTTATCATGGGTGTCAATGGAGCCTTTGTGACCGGGGACCTGTTCAATTTGTATGTTTGGTTTGAGATAATGTTGATCGCATCTTTCGTACTGATCACCTTAGGTGGCGGACGTGATCAACTGGAAGGTGGGGTGAAGTATCTGGTGATCAACTTAGTTTCTTCCACTTTGTTCCTGAGCGGCGTCGGGCTGCTTTATGGGGAACTCGGTACACTTAACATGGCGGACATTGCGAACAAGCTGGCAGATACTCCCAATGCGTTTACGGTTACTAGCAGTACGATGCTTCTGCTGGCAGCATTTGGAATTAAAGCAGCGCTGTTTCCGTTCTTTTTCTGGCTGCCGGCGTCCTATCATACACCCCCTGTAGCGGTTTCTGCGCTGTTTGCCGGATTGCTCACAAAGGTCGGTGTCTATGCACTCATCCGTTCATACACGCTTATATTCAGCACACAATTCGAACTCGTGCAGAATATCCTGCTCTTTTTGGCGGGAGCTACGATGGTGACAGGTGTTCTGGGTGCAGCAGTACAATATGAAATTCGTAAAATCCTCTCTTTTCATATTGTCAGCCAGATCGGTTACATGATCATGGGGCTGGCAATTGGTTCTGCTCTGGCTCTGGCCGGCGCTGTCTTCTATATCTTGCACCATATAATTGTGAAAACGAATCTTTTCCTGGTTGGTGGACTGATCATGCGAAAGTGTGGTACTGCAGAACTGAAAAAGATCGGTGGCTTGTACGCTTCGATACCGCTCTTAGCGCTCTTGTTTTTCATCCCAGCATTTTCACTGGGAGGGATTCCACCGCTTTCAGGGTTCTGGGCGAAGTTTTCAGTTATTAAAGCAGGTCTGGACAGTGATCACGCCTTTCTGGTAACAGTCGCTCTGCTAGTGAGTGTATTAACACTTTATTCCATGACAAAGATATGGGCCGAGGCATTCTGGAAAAACGCGCCTGCCCAAACTCCGGAGGGTTTCAACCAGCAAGCTGACTTTCTACACAACAAGCTTGGCGCCAGTCTTGTGGTTCCCTGCGTCGCTCTGGCTGTAATCACTGTGGTGATTGGGCTTTGGAGTGAGCCGCTTTTCAGTCTCGCTGAACGCACTTCTCAACAACTTTTAAATCCGGATGCTTATATCGCAGCCGTACTGGAAAGGACTATTGATGAACCGATTGCTACATTGGATAATTAAACTGCCTCGTTTCTTAGAATTTGGATTGTTTTACATAAAAGAAGTTATTCTGAGTAACTTGAAAGTTGCCTACGATGTGGTTACACCGTCGTACTTCATGAAACCTGCTTTTATTGAACTCGATTTAAAGGGTATGAGTGATCGGCAAATTTTGTTTGCGGCAAATTTGATTACAATGACTCCGGGCACACTCAGTCTGGATGTCTGTGAAGAAACACAGCGGCTTAAGGTGCACAGCATGTATGTTGATGACCCGGATGCCGCAGTGCGCGAACTGGATACAAAAATCTTAAGGAGGATTCGCAATGTATTCTGATATTCCCAATCTTTCGCCTATAGTCTTGTTGTTAACTCAGAGCATCCTTGCGATTGCTATGCTTCTGACTGGATTTCGCATCTGGCGCGGACCATCAATCCCGGATCGTGTGGTGGCGCTGGATCTTCTGGCGGCGCTCATTATGGCAGAATTTGTTGTGATGGTATTCTTCAGCGGATTCATTCCCTATCTGGATGTTGCAACCGTAATTGCGGTGATCAGCTTTATTGCAACAATTGCTTTTGCAAAGTGCCTGGGAAGTCAGGAGGCCTCGTCATGATTACTGTTATTGCCAGCACATTACTTCTCCTGGGCGCGTTGTTTGCCCTGATCGCAGCAATTGGGATTGTGCGCATGCCAGATATTTATTGTCGCATGCATGCAGCGACCAAAGCAGGCGCCTTTGGTGTGTCCTTGATTTTGTTGGCACTCTGTGTAGCATTGCCAACTTTGCGTGTGTGCATCCAAAGTATCTTGATTATTGGATTTTTTTATCTCACTGCTCCGGTAGCAGCTCATTTGATTGGCCGGGTTGGCATCGTTCGGAAATTGCCCCTCTGGAAGCCATAGACATTAAATGGAATCACTCTTACTACTTGGATCAAACCTTTTGTCGCCACCAGTCATTGCGTTTACAACCGGACTCATAGCAGTCTGGATTCGTAGTGATCTCAGATTTCCTGAACAGGCATATCAGGTACTAACAATTTATCTGCTCCTGGCAATTGGTTTCAAGGGTGGCGCGGCACTGACAGGATCGTCACCTGTGGAATTGCTTTTACCGCTGGGAGCTACTTTCCTGATAGGAGCCATCATACCTGTCGGAGTCTTTTTTACGACACGTAAGCTGTTGAGTTTCGACGTCTCCAATGCAGCTGCCATGGCTGCACACTATGGTTCCGTCTCGGCAGTGACATTTATGGCATGTCTGGCCTTTTTGGATCGTCAGGCGGTTGTGTATGATGCGTTTATGCCGGCAGTGATGGCGGCAATGGAAATACCGGCTATTTTTATGGCGCTGTTGCTGGCAATACATCTCAAAACAGACCAATCTGTACCGATCAAAGAATCGATCCGCGAAGTGATTTCAGGAAAAAGTCTGGTATTGTTGGTCAGTGGGCTGGTTTCGGGCGCTGTCTCCGGTGAGGAAAGTCGCGAACTGATTAAGCCATTTTTAATCACACCCTTTTACGGTGTATTGATGTTGTTTTTATTGGAAATGGGACTCGTTGCCGGCGAAAAGTTGAGAGGCGCTTCAACGGTAGGACGTAGATTGATTTTATTTGCACTGGTCGCACCGGTAATACAAGGTTTGCTAGGATTGCTGCTGGGATGGTCTATTGGACTTCTGCAAGGCGGAGCTGTTGTCTTTGCCATACTTGCCGCAAGTGCTTCCTATATTGCAGCACCAGCAGCAGTGCGTGTTTCGTTGCCTGAAGCAAATCCGGGCTACTACGTTACCGCATCGCTTGGAATTACTTTTCCGTTCAATCTGGTCGTGGGTATTCCACTTTTGTTTAGCGTCAGCAATCTGCTCTATTAGACCGAAATATAAGGGCTGCCAATACGGAGATGGCACTCCCGAATACGAGTATCAGATTACTGATTGATTGCTACTTTTTGCAATTAACACCCACCAGTTAAAATAAACCTAATAGCAAACTTGCAATAAATCTGGTTTAGCCCTATTCGTGAAAAATATGAAAACTACACTGGATCTGCGTGATGATCTATTGAAACAGGCTGAAGAAAGAGCTGCTTTGCGTGGTCAACCACTCTCGCGGTATATTGAAGAGGGAATAGAGCAGCATTTGAAGATGGATCTGGATTTGATAGCAAAGCATCTAAAGTCAGATGAAAAACAATCACTTAATGTCACCGAATGGATAAAAAGCCTTCCCAAAGTTTCGGAAAAAGGTGTTAAGGAGTTGGAGAGCACTATACTCGCTGGAGAATTCCGTAAAATAGACCCTTCCATGTGGCAATGATACTGGACACTAATGCACTTTCAGCACTAGTCGCAAGAGATGAGTCTTTAGCTTTATTGATTGGATCTGCACCTCGTATTGCGGTCACTTTAGTTAGCCTCGGAGAATTCAACTTTGGCATACTTGGTTCTTCAAAACAGAGAAAGTTAGAGCAATGGCTAAATGCTTTTTTGGAGCATACGGATGTTCTAGCTGTGGATCAGCTTACGATCCCGCACTATGCTGCGATTAGACATGAACTAAAGCATGCCGGTACGCCTATACCAGCAAATGATGTTTGGATTGCTGCAATTGCTCGCCAGCATCAATTAGCGGTGGTGAGCCGTGATCAGCATTTCAAAAAAGTGAAAAAACTGAAATTGCTTAGTTGGTAGGATGGAAATCTTCTGTGCAGAAAATCAAAAAGCACACACGCAAATTGTATTTTACGCCATTAGTAGATTCTCCTGTTTGCGATACAATTCCTATCCGGGGTTCTCAAATTTTTCAGTAAGGCTCATTAGATTCGTCGGGATTGTTTCTGATGAAGCTTTGTTTCGTTATGGGAGATCAGTTGAGCCATGGCTTGAGCAGCCTAGCCAGGCTCGAAGTCGGTAAGGATTTGATATGGATGTGTGAAGTGCGCGCTGAGGCGACGCGGGTTAAGCATCACAAAAAAAAGATCGCATTTATTTTTTCCGCGATGCGTCATTTCGCTAAAGAGCTTGAGGAAGCCGGGCACAAGGTTCATTACACCCGGTACACCGATACTGAGAATGGTGGTTCATTTACCAAAGAAGTTGCTCGCGCACTAAAAGAGCATTCAATTAGCCAGATCGTTGTTACTGCACCAAGTGAGTATTCAGTTATGCAAGAGGTTGAAGGCTGGCGTGAGCAATTTGATATCGAGGTTGAAATATGTCCGGACAATCGCTTTTTGTGCACGACGGACAGATTTGCAGAGTGGGCAAAAGGGCGTAAACAGCTACGCATGGAGTATTTTTACCGGGAAATGCGTCGCGAGCACAACGTCTTGATGGACGGCGATGAGCCTGTCGGCGGACAATGGAACTACGACTCTGAAAACCGCAAGCCACCCAAAAACGGATTAGACATTCCCGAAACGTACGCTGGTAGAACAGATGAGATTACGGACGAAGTACTCAAGTTGGTCGGTGATGAGTTTGCAGATCATTTTGGTGATCTGGAACCGTTTTATTTTGCAGTTACAGCTGAACAGGCACGTTATGCGCTCAGGAAATTTGTTGATGAACGACTGATGAATTTTGGCGACTATCAGGATGCAATGTTGCAGGGAGAACCGTGGATGTACCACAGCCACATCAGTTTTTATCTGAATTGTGGTTTATTGACGCCCATGGAATGTATTGAAGCCGCAGAGACAGCGTATCGCAAAGAACAGGCGCCACTGAACGCCGTAGAGGGTTTTATCCGACAAATATTGGGCTGGCGCGAATATGTGCGCGGCCTGTACTGGTTGAAAATGCCTGAGTACACTGAGATGAATTATCTGGGGTCAAAGCGGGAACTACCCGATTTCTTTTGGACTGCCAAAACAGAAATGAACTGTCTGCACCAGTGCATTCAAGAAACTAAAGAAAACGCTTACGCGCACCATATCCAAAGATTGATGGTTATCGGCAATTTTGCCTTAATTGCCGGACTCGACCCGGATGAAGTTAACGAGTGGTACTGGATCGTGTATGCAGACGCTTATCAGTGGGTTGAACTACCCAATGTGAGTGGGATGATTTTGTTTGCTGACGGCGGCCTGCTCGCTTCGAAACCCTATGCTGCCAGCGGCTCATATATTAATAAAATGTCTAACTACTGTAAAGGATGTCGCTATTCCGTCAGCAAGAAGAACGGCCCGGATGCCTGCCCTTTCAATTATCTTTACTGGGACTTTTTGATCCGTAACAAGGACATGTTTGAAGGAAATCCACGTATGGCGATGATCTACCGCACACTTGGCAAAATGTCAGATGAACGCATCGACGAAATTCGCGAAGACAGTCAGAACTTCCTGTCGGCTCTCCATTAGTATTTCATAATCGACCAGGACAAAGTCGAGATGTACCGATATAGCACAGAGATAGATCTTGATTTGCCTCTGCTAGGCGTTGATCTAGGTTACAGCGCCAAAACAAAATCTTGTGGCGTTGCTAGTTCTGGCAGTGATGCTGTCCATGCGCTATGCTTTGGTGAGTGCATCGATCATGTCGTTGGGTTGATCTGGGAGCACGGGCCACATGTTCTTATTCTCGAAGCGGTTCTGTCTACCTATCACAACTCGGAAGGTAACCCTGCGATTCGCGGTGAGTTTGAAAAAGGCCGCGGCTGGTATCATGGCCCGGGGGTAACCACATTTGCCGCCGCCATACGTTTTCTGGATCAACTCGATCAAAAACTGTCGCCCGGAATAAAGCTTCCTCTGGTGGAAGGTTTTCTCAGCTATAAACCGACACGGACAACCCATGAAGACGATGCCCGCAGATTAATCGACGAATTTGAAATTGCTGAGCGATTTTTGCCCTATGAAGGCAGCCAGCCAATATGTAAGACAATCGACAGTGTTCCCGAAATCAGACGCTATAACGCACCTTGAATGTATCCCCCAAAATAACCAGAAAAGCTT
>JBNKZP010000078.1:0-7701 GCA_050301675.1 Puniceicoccaceae bacterium | reverse complement strand
GCCGTGGGATCGTGCGTCTTCTTGTTGTGGCTTCATTGGTGGTATTTCGTAGCTGCTGGATCTCTGCTGGAAGATTTGGAGGGTTTACAACTGGTGTGGGTAATTGTGGTGTAGGTAGTTGTGGTGATTGTGCGACAACAGGCATTGGATCTTCGGAGGCTGTCATAAGGGTAAGCTGTTCACTGCGTCCATCTACAGTAACTGCTATTGTCATGCTATCCACATCAAAGTCACTGATTCCAATTCCGCCTTCGGAACCATTTTCCGATATCCAGTAACTTTTGTTTTCTGATTTTTTGAACAAACTAAAGTGATATATTCCGTTAAGCTGTACAATACCTCT
Organism: Puniceicoccaceae bacterium; assembly: GCA_050301675.1. Classification (GTDB taxonomy): domain Bacteria; phylum Verrucomicrobiota; class Verrucomicrobiia; order Opitutales; family Coraliomargaritaceae; genus Lentimonas. The sequence goes on along the minus strand of JBNKZP010000078.1, from coordinate 7,358 downwards.
AAATTCAAGTTGATTGGCAAGTGGACTGCTTGACTGCTGAGGTGGTCTGGGTGGAATAAACTTCGTTTCGCTGTAACCAGGGGGTAAAAACGGGCTGTTGGATTCTAGCTGTGAGGAAGTTGCGTGAAGATAGCTACTTACACACAGGCAGCAACTGATGACTCGCAGCAGATTTTTCATAAACTGGCGCTGTAGAGGATTCATACAACTATGTTCAAGAAGGTAGTATTTATGTCAAACCAACAGATGTGCTTTAACCCGGATCTACTGTTGTTGCATCATTCTTAATCCTGATCGTAATCTTTATCATTGTAATTTTTAGATTTTATTTCGGCTCTGACATTTTTTCTTTTTTCTTTTTTTCCTTATCTTCGAATTTACTTCCTTCCATGTAGATGTCTCCGGTTGAGCCGGTTTCGAGATATTCTTTTACGGACGTTGTCTCTAAATCATTTTCAATATAATCGGTTGCAAATTCACCTGCTTGTACTGGATTAGTGAGTACTTTTGGCCGGATAAATATAACTAATTCTGTTTTATCAAAATTATCAGAATCTGTTCCAAACAGATTTCGTATTAGCGGCCATCTTCCTATGACTGGAAAATAGCTTCTATTTTTAGCTATGGAATTTTCCTGCAGTCCGCCCAGTATAACAATTTGTCCATCGTTGACGCTAACCGTAGACGTTGCTTCTCTTTTACCGATAACAGGCTGGGGGTTACCATCTATTGTTACATTGTCTACAATATTTTCAATTGTCTGCTCAATGGTCATTTGCACGGTACCATCAACACCTATCAAAGGAGTCACTGTTAATTTTATACCGATATCACGATATTCCACATTACTGCGAACATTGTTATCACTATTAACAAATGCCGTCGATGAAGTAATTATCGGACGAGATTCGCTTACATTTATAATTCCCTCTTCATTATGACTGACTATGATCCGAGGGGCCGAGAGTACTTTTGTTTCACCATCGGAATCGGTAGGTACAATCGCTGTCGACAGTGAAAAATTTTCCGGGTTATCGATATTGATAATTCCACTATCAATTGAGAGGCCATCGACTGTGCCCAGTGCTATGTCAGAAAATTGTCTGATATTATTATCATAGAAAAATCCAAGACTATTCAATCCACTTGTTCTATTCTCACTTAAAGTTACCTGGGTGATAATCGCTTCAATAAGTACCTGCGGCAGCGGAATATCGATTTTCTCAATCAAGTCCTTCAGCGTATTTAAATCCTGTTGCGTACCATAGGCGACAATGGAGTTTGTGCGCTCGTCGGCAGAGAGACCCACGAAACTGGAGAATTGCAATGAACTGTTGGCCAGATTGCCACTTAGGGTTGCAGCGATAGTTGCGGGGGTAGGAGCGGCGTTTGGTATGGGCGGCGCTCCGGGCACAGGGGCTGGCATAGCTGTTTGTGGTGCGCTGTTATTATTGGCTACTTCTGCGTCTTTATCGCGCCCTTCCTGTTGTCCGGAGATGATCTCTTCGATGATGGGGACAACTTCTTCGGCTTTGGCTTGTCGAAGAGGAAATACTTCACTGCTGGTCAGTGGTGCAGCATCTACGTCGACACTTTCGATAATGTCCATGATAATTTCAATATTTCCGGGATGGGTAATCAGGATGAGTTGGTTGGTGCGTTCGTCGGCAGTGACACTGGTATTGCCTTCGAGGTAGCTATTCAGCGGGCCTTGAATCAGGTTTTCGATGCGCTGCTGCATTTCAGTCGCTTGAACGAAGTTGAGTTTGACGAATTGCACTTTCTCACGGATCGCCTGTGGTTTGTCCATTTCATCAATTAGGCGTTCAATGCGTTGCAGATTGATAAGTGCATCTGTAATCAAGATCGCGTTGGATTTTTGAAAAATGACTACACTTGAGTTTTGTGAAAGCAGTGGAGTTACTGTCGTGCCGCTAGTGGTTTCGGCACGTAAATAGTCGAGCTTGAATAGCTTAGCATAAATCTGCTGACTCGGTTCCATCTCCAGAGTGCTGCCGATAATCATGTCAGGCACATGGCTGTTCACATTAGTTGCCGGAACGGCTTTCATGAAGCGTCCTCCCATATCGGTGAGCATGATTCCGTTGAGGCTTAACAAACTTTCCAGCGCGAGAACGGCTTCACCTTTAGTGAGCGGGCCGCGGGAATTGAAATTGATTTTTGCCGCAGCAATGTCCTGACGGCGCAGGATAATCTTATCGGTAAGTCGTTCGAGCATGTCGAGCACCTGCAATGGGCTTTCGTCGCTGAGTACGATCATGCCAACGGTTTCGTCCGGATTGTCTACGCTCGGTTCGACAGGTACGATCGAAGCGGAAGATGGCGACGTTGGTTCCTGGCCAAACAATGGGCTTACCCATAGTTGTATGAGCAGTAGAAGAAGTAAGCAATGGGGGCGCATGTTCATTTAGCTGTCTTGTATCAGGTCAAACGAATTGATTTTAAAGCGAATATCCAGTTCTTCCGGTTTATTTTTATTTTTGTTAATACGGACACTTTGAATATTAATATAAGGTGTTTCTTTACGAAGAAGTTCGTTTAGTTGAATCAGCTTGGCGATGGAAATGCGCTTGAGGCGTACACTAATTGTATGATCATTAAATATCTCACCTCCTCGGGTTTGAACAGGATCAATATCGGCTGAACTGGAGAGACCTGTTTGACGAAGGATGGCATCAATTCTTTCTGATAGTTGAGCGCCTTCAAAGGTTTTTTCCGGATCTACTCGTTTTAATGCCTGTTGATAACTTTCTTCATAATAAGCCGCGCGGTCAAGCCATTGTTGCTGCACAACGAGGTCTGACTGAGCCCGCTGCCGAGCAGAGTTCCAGGCTTTAGCGCGCTTCAGAACACTGCCTGTCCAGATAAACAAAAGAACGAGCAGAAATATCAAAGCGAGCACTTGCTCGCGTAGAGTCATCCGCTTAAAAAAACGTTTTGCTTTGAGTCGATAGGAACGCATCATATTGCAGCCTCCTTTCCGGGGTGGAAAATATTTGTCGTGACATTTTCTTCATTCGAGAGCGGTCTTTCCTCGGGAGCGGTGGTTTTAGGAACGTAAGCTAAGCTGATGTTGAAGGTTGTTTGCCCGGATTTTGTCAGATATTCCGGTTCGGCGAGCAACTCAAACAGTCCGGAATCTTCGAGGCTTTCAACATAGCGGTTCAACGCAGTGATGCTGCTCGCTTTACCTTCGATGGTGATATGGTTTTCATCTTCGATGATGACACTGTCATACTCAATGCCCAAGTTTAGTTTAAGCCGCATCTCATTGGCTGCTCCCAGCATTTCGATGGGGCGCAGTTCGTTTTGTGTGACTTGATCGAGCTTATTGACCAGTGTTTGTTTTTCTTCTACTTTTAAAACTGCTTCCCGCTGATGTTCAATTTGGGCGAGTTGAGTTTTTAACCAGTTTTGGGAAGCAAATAGCAAAACTTCGGCGCCGGCCAGGACCAATGTAAAAATAGCTGCCCACCCGGTAATACGAGCAATCAGCACACTCATACGACGCTTGCTTTGTTCGCCTGTCTTAAAATCAGCGCTGCGCACATCCATCTGCCACAGCTGGGATTCCTTTGGGCTCAGACTTTGCCAGCCGTCGGAATCGTAATGGTCTCCATTTTGTTCGGAAACCGCGTGCTCGAAGGTCGGTAGTCCATTTTCGTTCAAAGTAGCAACTGTTGGGCGAAGGTGCAGCGCGGAGCTTGTTTGCGGCAAATCTCGGATTCCTGCTTTGAGCGTTTGAATCACACCCTGGGTCACTGGCTCGGTAAATGTGTCTACCCAGACAGATTTTGGGATTTCGGTATCACTTTCGAAGTACACTATGCTGGCGCTGTTGTTATGACCTTCCAGTAAAACAAGCGTCTCGTTGCTAAAGCGTGCGCCCGAAAGTGTTGCAAAATCGGGAACGACCCAAGCATAGTCATTCAGATCGGTAAAGCCATCGTTTTTAATGCGTCCCTGATGGGCTGCGTACAGCAATAAGGTCGACATATCTTTTTGATAGAGATAACCCCAACAGAGCTGTTCGATGGGAAAAGGAGCGATGGACTCAAGGCTCAGTTCCGCAAAGTCGTGAATTTCCGAAGATTCCAATTCCGAAGGAACTTCTATTGTTTCGACAAAAAACAGATATCCGGGAAGTATGAGCACTTGCTCAGCTTTTACCGGATCAACGTGGATCGGTTCTGTTTGTTTGCGTTTCACAGTTAAATTACAACTAGAAAGAAGAGTTTTCTACACCAATGTCCAATGCTGAATGTCGTCCTGACGGTGTTTCTGTGTTACCTTGACGATACTCACTGATTTGTACAATCCGAAATGGGAAAGCGAGCGCATCCTGCTCGTCAATGGAACCGGTTTTCGGTTTGTCATCCGAAGAACGTCCCGGACGACTCACTGAGGATGCGGGAGCGGCGCCTCCCGAACTGAATTTAGGTTCAACAAGTGCGCTGATCATGAAAGGCACTTCACCTCGCAGCAGGCGTACGGTTATTCGCAAAAGACCGACTTCGACACCGCTGTTATTTGTATTAGTCGGTGTGCTTTTTAGGTAAGGTTGTTCCAGGCCGTCAAAAAGTGCATCTTTCTGCCAGCCATTTTCCAGCGAAAGAAGTTCAAGAACCGGCTCCGATGCAGCATTCAGATTGACAGCGCCGGTATTCAGTACCGAAACCAGGTTGGACAGTTGTACAAACCTTTCATTGGGCACACCGTCTTCATCAAAAAACTCTTTGTCCCAGACTTTTAGCAGGCGCAACTCTTCAAGTGATTGGAGGGGGCGGTTGGCAGCACGATAGGGTGGATTATTGCTCAAATAATCGTCAGACTCGGCGCCGTTCAAACGCCGCTTTTCATCTTCATCGATCCAGTCGAGCAAGGTGCTGCTGAGTTCTCTTGCCGTACTAAAATCGAAGTCCAGTTCCTCTTCAAGCAGTCGATTGAGCAGCGCTTCGTCCATGGTATTGATCGGCAGCTTGCCGCCCTCGTCACGAATTTCAATCTGAACTTCCCAGCCATCGGGAACGCTGATTTCAGCGTAACTCACCGGGTCGTTCCAGCCCTGTTCACCGGCGTATATTTTACCGTCGTCGATCAATGCAACTTCCTGAATCGTGGCAAGTGCAACTTCAAGCATACTGTAGGCATAGGAACGTACATCGGCAGGTTCATTAAAGAGTGCGCGATATTCAAGGTCCTCCAATGCCTCGTTCATAAAGCGAGTGACGATAAACGTAATTAGCAAGATAACTGCCAGCACCGCGATCAGCACACTGCCCCGTCGGGAAATCGCATCTCTTTGAAGCGCACAAACAGGCTTGCGAGCATACTGTTTTTCAGAACATGGGCCGAGCTTATAAAAGGTGTAATTCTGTCTGTGCCTGTTCATTCGTGGTTTCATCGCGTGGTTTCATCGTGTAGCGTCAAAAAATCAACGCATCCTTCGAAGATACTGGTATCGTCAAAGTACGTTCTTTTGTTTCACCCTCGTATTCGAAGAGTAGTTTTATAAAGCGAGGTAAGATGTATTGATCCGCTCCCTCGCCTTCCTGTGGACTGTCTTCCTCTTCCCATGTTTCAAAGCGTTCATCCCAGTAAATGTAAGTCATTTTTTTTACCAGTGGACTGATCAATGTGCGTTGCAGGTCGTTGGTGTCCTCAACTTCCTCTTGGAGAATGGAATGCCAGAGCAGACTGAGTCCTTCATCTGCATCGAAGTATAAAAAAGCGTTTATGCCCAGATTCGGGGCATTATCCGGGCTAACGAGGATCGGGGGCGCCTCTGTCATGCCAAAGTTTAGCAGCGGCTCCGTGTAGTTGGCAAAGCCCGGTGGCCTCGCCCAGCCAATCGGATCATCGGCAGAGTGTGCCAGACTGCTACCCGGTGATGTGTCGGAACCGTAATCTGGTTGCTCTTCAGAATTGGATGATGGCAGTTCGCCACTGGTCGATTCAGTCGTATTTCCATTATCACTGTTGTAAAGATCGTCGGCTGCGACTTCAAATCCGGAATTTGTTAAAGTGGCATTTAAAAACTCCGTGACTCCATCCACGTGATCGGCGAAAAAGTTTCGTTCCAAACGTTCGCTCCATATCGAACTGACCGAGACCAGCAATGAAACCGCAGCGGTGAGTACAAATCCGGCAACCGCTATCGCGAGAATGACTTCAAGCAGAGTCATGCCACCAATGCTACTTTTTGTAAAAGACGTCCATTGGGGGTCGTATCGAACGAGTTCACTTCGAAATATGGAATGTCTTCGTAACATTTTAGAATCGATCAAAATTACGTCGGTCCAGCAAAGCGCTTTTTTTCTCCTGAAGCAGGTCTGAGCGTTCGTCGGATTCCGACCAGGTCGGGCGCAGCAGGTAAAGCGTCTCCTGATAAGATGCTTCCTGATCGTCTTGTGGCTCCTGAAAGTCAATTAGCAATTGTACCTGAAACAGATCAATGACGTTCGTCGGCTCAATTTCTGCACGCCAGTTTGCCGAGCCATTACCCAGTGTTTCATAAGTGCCGCCATCTTCGGCTTCTTCGCGGTTTGGCTCGAGGAGTAGTTGCATGCGAACTGCCCGAATGTCACGGTTGCGGGTATCGTTGCTGACGCCTTTTTCACGTGCAAGCAATGCATTGACAAAGGCATCCGAAAGTACAACTGCTGCCATGGCAAAGAGTGCAAGCGCGACGACAACCTCAATCAGTGAAAAGCCGGATCGGATGGATATACGTTTCATTTTGAGGTAATGATAAGGCTGGAAAAGGGATCAAACTGCAGACGCTCGGGAGTGCCGCTGCCAAAATCAATTTCTGCAACAAATGGACTGGAACTTCGATCGGCGGCAAAATAGACCACTTTCGTTTCCAGGCGAGTGCGAATGGCGTCCACCGGAGGAGCAAGTCCTCTGGAAGAAGGGACCAGGTAGAATCTGATTTCAGTGGATTGTGTTTCTTGAAAGGATTCATCCAATGGCAAAGCTTCCACTGCATTATTTCCAATGCTAATTTGCAGGCTGTTGCTTTCTTTATCGAAGTGAAGCTGGGTAGTGGTTCGTTCACTTGCAGCGATAAAGCGAGCTTTGCGCACAGCTGCAATAAGGACTTCCTCAGTTGTCAGACTGTCTCCGCGATCTGCGATTGACGCGAAGTTCGTGATCAGTACGGCTGTGGCGACGGCAATCAGCCCAAGCACCAAAACGATCTCAATCAGTGTAAACCCAACACGATCATTTACCTGCCCCGATCGATTACCAGTTGCCAATATCATCTGCACTTTCGACGCCATCCGGGCCAAGCGACCAGACGTCGTAGCCACGGGCGCCATTGACATTTTTAG
>JBNKZP010000077.1:0-7820 GCA_050301675.1 Puniceicoccaceae bacterium | reverse complement strand
GATAATATTTTCGAGTTGTCTGATGTCGATCCTGATAGAATTGCACAGGCAACCAAGGCGATGAAAGGTGTGCTGGACTACCGGGTTAATAAGACAAAGTGGGTTATTTTGCGTTGGCCAACCTCGGCAATGGCACAACAGGCGATGATGAGTACGGAGGGATTTGAGGACTTTTACTTCCGCGTTTGTACTCAGGACTACTCGCGCATGATTGAAGGAATGCAGGCTTTGGAGACACTCATGGCTAATGCTGACCAAGTGCATATCAAGGGGCCAGGCACGGACTTGCGTTTTTCAATCAAGGGTATTGGCGCTGTTGCCTGTGGCGGGCGGCACAACATCCCGGACGGTGAGGTGTTTTCCTGTCCGGTGAAGGATTCGGTCGAGGGTGAAATTACTTATAATGCACCAACGGTGTATCAGGGCGTGTCTTTTGATCAGGTCTATCTGAAATTTAAAGAAGGTAAAATCGTTGATGCCAGGAGCAACAATACTCAGCGACTCAACGAGATTCTCGACGCCGATGAAGGTGCGCGCTACATCGGTGAATTTGCGATTGGCTTCAATCCACACATTCTCGAGCCGATGCGTGATATCTTGTTTGATGAAAAAATTGCCGGCTCATTTCATTTTACACCGGGACAGGCTTACGAACAGGCAGATAATGGTAATCGCTCACAGGTACACTGGGACATGGTACAAATCCAGCGACCCGAGTACGGTGGCGGTGAAATCTGGTTTGACGGTGAGTTGATCCGCAAGGATGGCTTGTTTGTGAGGGAGGAACTTAAAAAACTCAATCCGGATTATTTGCTCAATGAGTAATCCAATTTAGTCGAAAACAAGTGAACTTTGAACCTGGATTATACAGTTTTATTGTGAGGCACTAAGTTGGTATGCATCCTCCGATTCCAAAAGAAACCGAAGCATTTATCCGTCGCCTGCCAAAGACGGAAACGCATCTGCATCTTGAAGGCGCCTTGCCCTACCGATTGTTGCAGAAGTTAAATCCGGAACAGTTCCGTGAGCCGCAGGCCTGCTGGGCGCAGGATTTCAAGTGGAGTAGCTTCGAAGCGTTTGAGCAGCATCTGATTCACCATGTAATGCAGTGGTTTACCTCTGCGGAGCGCTATCATGAGGCAGCAAAGATTGTCTTCGAGGATCATCTGGCCCGCAATGTTCGCTATGTGGAGACTTCGTTTCATGCTGGGATTATTGAATTCATTCACGTTCCCGGCCCGGAAATACTCTCTGCAATCCTGGATGCGGTACCTGCTGGACTGGAAGTTCGGGTTTTTATGGGGATGACGCGCAATGCGTATACGGAAGCGTTGGCTCCTATGCTCGAATCCTGTGTGGATTGGGAAGGGCTGGCGGGCATCGATTTGCACGGTGTGGAATCTTTGCCTCTGGAAGAGTGGACACCTAAGTTATGGGCTCGGGCACGTGCTGCCGGGTTGGAAACTAAAGCACACGCTGGTGAGTTTGGTCCGGCAGCAAACGTCAGGGAGGCCATTGAAACATTAGGTGTACGGCGAATACAACACGGGACGCGTGCGATCGAAGACCCTGCTGTGGTCGAACTGGCAGTGCAAACCAGAACAACTTTTGATATGTGTCCGATCAGCAATGTAAAGCTCAATGTAGTTTCGGAACTTGAGGCACATCCGATTCGTCAGTTGCTGGATCGTGGTGTGCGCTGTACAGTTAGTACGGATGATCCCTTTTCGTTTGGGAATACCATCGAGGATGAATATGCGGCGCTTAGCGCCAGTTTGCACTTCACGCACGGCGAACTGGTCCGGATTGCCAGAAACGGGTTTGAAGTAGCACTGGTGGATGAAGCTACGCGCACGCAATGGATTGCCGAAGTCGAGAGTGTAGATACATCTGAAAATTGAAATTTGGTTGCAGAATAAGGCGAAAATCTTTTTGCAACAAGTGGAGAGACTCCTTGTCATTTACGTATTGCTTTACTTTTCATTGAACTTTGCTGTGGTTACTCGTTTAATTTGGTATTACCTTTCATGTGTGCTCTTGGCAGGGCTGCTTGCTTCTGCTCTGGAAGGGCAAGTACCTTTGCAATCTGAGCAATTCAATCGTTTGGAAGAGGACCAGCGATTGGTTCTCGAATGGAAAACAGATGCAGCGGATCGACTGTTGAAATCCGGTCTGGCAGGCCTTGCCGGTGACTTGTATCAAGAGTTGTTGCAGACACCGGGACTTGCGCCGCAGGAAGTAGCAAATCTACAGATTCAACTGGCAAGAGCTCTTATTGCACAGCGTCAATTCGTATCTGCCCGGGTGTTGCTGGAAGGAGTTTCCATAGAAGATAAGCCAACCGCTTACTACCTCTATCTGGCAATCAGCGCCTACGGCAACGGGCGGAAAGTAGACAGTAATCTTTTGGAAAACAGTCTACAACGGGTCGATAAGTCTGCCCTGCCACCTGAAGATCTCCCCTGGTTTTATTTAATGGAAGGGCTGGCTGCAGAGTTGTCCGGACAGCCACAGACAATCATGGATGCTTTCAAGCGGGCCAGAGCCGCAGCGCTTTCAGATACTCAACGAGCGGTTTTTGATGCTTTGATTCTCCGCGAAGAACTGTCGCGTGCGCCAACGGATGAGGCGCTAATTAAAAATGTGTACAATCATTGGAGACGCCTGTCGGGTACGGCTGCTGCGTATCCGTTTGTCCGTCAGTATGTCATCATTTTGTATAATCAGGGAAAAGTCGAAGAAGCGATCGAGATGATTAATCAGGAACTGACAACAGTCGGTTCCGGTTACAGTAATAAACAACGCGAGCAGCTTTTATTGCTAAAAGGTGTCTTATACGGTGTTAATACCCTGAGTGGTCGGGATACTTTAAGGGCTTTACTGCGTGAAGGAAAAAATCGAGAAGTTCTGGCTATAGCGCTACAACTACTTGCCGACGCCAGCAAAACATCCGGACAGGCAGAGTTGGTAGATTTTCTGGGAGTATTGATTGACCGCGAAGAGCCGCATCCACTGCTTGGGCAACTGTACTATTTGCGTAGCCAAATTGCTCTGGAACGAGGTGAAGTTGAGCTAGCAGAAGCAGATGCAAAACTTCTGCTAGAGCAATTTCCAGGGTTGAATAAAATAGTCAATGTCTATCGTTTGCTAGCTTACGCCGCGCTACAGAAGGATCCACCTCAATACCGCGCCGCCGCTGACTTCCTGATCCAGGTGCGCGATCTGTTAGAGGTTCCGGTAGGCCGTCAGAAGATCAATCGGCTGATCGGCGATTGTTATTTCTTAAATGAAGATTATCGAAACGCGGTCGACTTTTACCAGTTGGCCCTGGCTGAAGACGACAGTTCTGATCACAATAAAGAGCTGTTTTTGCGTCTGGTAACAGCAGCGATTCGGTCCGGACAAATGGACCTGGCGTTAAAACACCTTGATGAAACTGATTTTGATCCAAGTATTCCGGTCGCCGATAAGTGGCAGGCAGAATGGAACGTAGCGCTGGCTTTACAGGCAAACGGACAGTTAGAAACAGCGCTAACACGGCTGCGTTCGCTTCTTGCCAGTGAGAATGCTTTTTCGATGCCGGCAGCATTGGATTTACGTCTCCGCTGGCTGGAAATTAGACTGACAATGCTTTTAAGTGAATCGGATGCGATAAAACAGCGTCTTGATGAACTGTCCGATCGTATTGAATCGATTCCCGACGATGCTCTGGAATCCGCCGAGTTGGAACTTTTGCGAACAGAGGTCTTGTTGCTAAAGGCTAAATGCCTGATCAGTACAGGCGAGTCAGCCGCCGGAATCGAGTTGCTTCAGTTACTGCGATCCAACTTTGCGAAGAGTTCGGCTGCTGAGCAATCGTTCCTTATCGAGGCAAGTTATTACGCATCCATCGGGAATCTAAAGGCTGCACAGGAGACACTATTAAAATTGGTTAACGACTACGAATCGAGTTCCATCGTACCTCAGGCACTTTACGAAGCCGGTATTTACGGTGAGCGTCTTGGCCCGGATCATTTCGCCAAGGCAGTACGCATTCTCGACGACTTGGCAGAGCGCTTTCCGGATGATCCCTTGTACTTTTTTGCACGGCTCAGGCAAGGGGATCTGCTTCGGCAGATGAATGATTTTGCTGCGGCGCAGATTATCTATGAGAATTTGATTCATTCATTTCCGGAACATTCCCAACGTTATCTGGCAGAGTTGTCCCGTGCCGAATGTATGTTGGCGCTGGCAAAAGAAGACCAGGAGCAACTACAGAATGCAGCGCTGGAACTGGAGCGGTTGATCGACACGCCGAATCTTCCAGTCGATTTTCAGGTAGAGATTGGATTTAAATGGGGCTTCGCATTACAACAGAGTGGTGAACGGGAGAAAGCACAGGAGGCATTTGCACTTGTCTCCGGTCGATTCCTTCTGGACAGTGAAACTCAAATGGGCGCAACCGGGTACTATTGGATGTCGCGGATATTGCTGGAATTGGGAAAATATTTGGAAGACGAGGGTAACCTGGCTGAGGCACGCCGTGTGTATCGCAAAATTGTGGCCTACAATCTTCCGGGACGAAATCTTGCACAATCCAGGGCAAACCGATTACTAGTGATTGAGGAATAAAGAAATTAGCGATGAATTACTTGCAAAATACATTCATTTTTCAGGGTGGTCCGGTCATGTACCCGCTGCTGTTTGTCAGTGTGATGTGTCTTATGCTTTTTATTGAGCGGGCACTCTTTTTGCATAAAGGCCAGGTTGGTAGCGAAGATTTCCTCAGCGGCATCAAAAACCTGGTGAGCAAAAAGCGACTGGTCGAGGCGTTGACTCTGTGTGAAGATACTCCCGGGCCGATGGCTCGTATCGTGAAATCAGCGCTGTTGCACTATGAAGAGTCGGGAGATCGAATCCGTTCTGCCATTCAGGCAGCTGCAATTGTAGAAATCCCTTTGCTGGAACGCCGCATTGGCACGATTGCCGCGCTGGCTCGTATCGCACCGCTACTTGGTTTCTTAGGGACCATAATTGCTGTGCTGCAAGCCTTGTATCAGTTGGATGTGTTAAATAGTAATAGCAGCGATTTTAGCCGTTTGCTGGCGGAAGCATTGATCAGTTCGGCATTTGGCATCGCAATTGGCATCCTGGCAACCCTGGCACATCACTTTCTTTTTGGACGTGTGCGAGCGTTGGTTCATGATTTTGAATGGGCCGGACATACCTTATACGAATTGTTGACAGTCGGAGATGCGAAAGATGGCGTCCTGAACGAAAATGAAGGTGAGCAAAATGAGTAGTCGCAGAAAGACAGCTAACAATAAACTAACGCTGACATCTGGTAGTTTGACAACCTCTTTTGGCCTGGATCAATACCTGAAGCCACCCAAAATGAAACTGGATCTGGTTCCGGTTTTGGACCTGATTGTCCTGGCGCTGATGATCAGTTTGCTTTTCACGCGCTATTTGATGCTCCCGGGGGTTCGGGTGGATTTGCCAAAGACAGAATTTTCCATACAGCAGGATGCTTCCAAGGTAGCCGTATTAACCATTGCCAATGGAGGAATGTTATTTTTTGCCGGAAGCGTCTATGAGCAGAATTCCATTGGCCAGGCGTTTCAAAAATATTTTAAAGACAGCAAATTAACATCATCCGTGCTGCTGATAAAGGCCGAAGCTTCGATGGATATTCAACGATTTCTTAATTTGTGCAAAATGGCTCAGGATGCCGGATTTGCAGAAGTGCAAATTGCCGCAGATCCGAAGACTGCAAAACAAGGGCTGGCTGCCGAGATTATGTCAAAGCAGAATAATGGTATAGTGTTTCCTGTTCGGTGATGGCAGATGTTTCAAACAATCCGGATCTCCCGAAGTCACGGTCGCCCGGGCGGTTTTCTCTGCTTCTGAAAATCGGCCTGTTGATTGCAATCGTTTTGCACGTTCTGGCGTTTTTTTTATTTCGGCTGCATTCGAATGACCTGCCCAATCCCGAACCTTCCAAGCCTTACATTACTTTTGTTTCGGAGAGGTCATTTTCAAAAGATGCCGAACTGGAAGAATATGCCTTGCTCTTCGATTCCGCTCCCTTGTTTATACCGACCCGTTGGAATGCCTCGCAATCAGTAGAAGTTGATTTTGAGGATACCTCTTTGGAGACTTTCTCAGAGTTCGAGCCCAAGATCGAGATATTAAGTGAGCTTAAACCCGATGGCATTTTGATCTTAGACAAATATGATGTGAACACCCCGTCAGATTTAATAGCGTCTCGTTTCTGGCGTTTTTTTGAGGATTTTGGTCAATCATTTGAAGCCTTACCAGCACCTGAACAGCCGACACCGGTAGCAGAAGTTTATGTGGTCGGTGAGTCCATCAATCCGGCGCTTTCACTGGAAGTCGATCTGGAGCCCACAGTTTCAGCGTCGATACCTCGTTCGGTGTCTTACACGATTCGTCGGTCAGAGGAAGGGCTGATCTGGGACACGCCGACTCTAATCGAAACTTCCGGCAATGAAGCATTGGACCAATCGGTTGCTCGTTGGCTACAACGTCCGGACGTGCTGGCGCAGTTGCCGATCGGCTATCTCTCAATCCGCGTATTTTTCTGGTAAGTCGCTACCGGGTGTAATGATGAGTCAATTTAGGCTAAAAATAGATGTGGGCTCAACTTCGTTTTCTATTTTCTGAGTTGCAGTCATGCTTAGTACTCATATTGAAATAAAACTGAAATGAGTGATACGTCAGAGACTGCAGGAATATCTTTATCCAGCGATGCCATAATGCTGGAACAAATTGAGTCCTTAACTTGTTCTTGGACAGAACGTCCGTCCTGGGATACCTATTTCATGGCGACGGCGCTGTTGATAGCATCGCGTTCCAGTTGTGAGCGACTGCAGGTTGGCTGTGTGATTGTTTCCAGTGGAGTACAAAAAAATCGGATAATTGCTGCAGGCTATAATGGTTTTTTGCCGGGCGCGCCTCATAACTCTCGCGTACGTGACGGTCATGAACAGGCAACCGTTCATGCAGAGCAGAATGCAATCTGTGATGCGGCGCGGCGTGGTGTTTCACTGGAGGGCGCAACAGCTTATATTACACATTTCCCTTGTATAAACTGTGCAAAAATAATTTCAGCCGCAGGAATTCGTTTTGTAAAATACCATTCCGACTATTGCAACGACGAACTTGTCAGAGAAATACTTGTCGAAAGTAAAGTTGGATTATTTAAAATGTAAAAAATAACTGCTATGCGTATATTCAAAAAATTTTCCGAACGTGATGAAGAGTTATCGTTTGCAGGTTCTCTGCTGATTGCACATCCCTCACAGTTTGAAGGTTATTTCAACCGCACGGTTATCTTACTGATTGTCCACTCAACCGAAGATGGGTCACTGGGATTAGTTATGAATCGTCCCTTGCATCAAAAGCTTGGAGACTACAATGTCGAATTTGCCGACTCGGCGCTTGCATCGGTTCCTCTGTTCGATGGCGGTCCGGTCAATGGCGAGCAGTTAATCCTGGTAGCCTGGAAGCAAAATGATGAAACAGGTGTCTTAAAATTTTATTTTGGTGTCAATGAATCCAAAGCGCTGGAGATTGTAAAAAATGATCCGGAATTTGAAGTGCGAGGCTTTCTCGGCTATACCGGATGGAGCGAAGAACAGCTTGAAGGCGAACTGGAAGAGAATGCCTGGCTATTGACTGATTTATCTGCCGAATTATCCGAATTGGCTAGCCCGTATGTATGGCAAAAGTTACTTGCTTCCGAAGGTCCTGTAATGCGATTACTGGCGGAAGAGCCACAGGATCCTTCGTTGAATTAAGACAGACCCTAATAAAAC
>JBNKZP010000076.1:0-7832 GCA_050301675.1 Puniceicoccaceae bacterium | reverse complement strand
AATAACTGCAACTATAAAAAAAGCGACGATTGACGCCTTCGATGAAGGTGATGAGTTATGATAAGGGCTTGCTTCCATCATCTTCACCGCCAAACAATAAAATAGGCTCCAACATACTGTGATTCTGGGCACTTGAAGACTTGGCGGATTTTTTACGACGTCGTCTGGATTTTAACAAACTTACGCTTGAAGTCCTTGTAATTATTGGCCCAATCAAATTTGATTTCATCGGAGACGGCAGCGAAGTGGAGCTTTCCGCATTTAATCTTATCTTGCTCGACCGATGTTAAGTTCTGCTCGTCTTTATCGAATTTTGTCTCAACGACAAAGAAGAGCTTCAGGTGGTTATCTTCGGTGCGATAGACAATCGCCCAGTCGGGTGAGTAGTCCCCATGGGGTGTGTCAATGACGAAACCACCTTTCTTGAGCTTGCTAAAAAGAAGCGTACTGGGATCGTTGTCTAATTCTTTGGCAAAATCATATTCGCCATCGCTATCTGTATTGTAGTAGGCGTGCACTGCCTTTCGCTCGGACGAATCACTTTGGTAAATGCGTTTTATTTGCTTGGCAAAAAGCTCCTCATCAATCACGTCAGCTTCAAGAATCTTGGCTCCATCTAGTTCGTAATCCTTAACCACCTCATAGGCTTTTAGGCCGGATGCTTTAGCTCGCGTGAGTTCGTCTTTTAGTAACTTCGTATATTCCTCCAGAATATCCTGTGAATTAAGCAGTTCTCGGTTACCAAAGCCACGCACTATTTCCAGAATCGCCAGTCTGGGCATCATCGTATGGTACATGATGTGGTCAACGACTTGCAGGTCTGTCTTACGGAAGGCATCTGGCATCCTGTGGTATTCATTGGCAACTTCGTTCACTTCCAGATCGAGTTCAGCGGTCACCTTCCCCGAGTCATCAAATCCAATCTTGCCTGTCTCGATCTTGGTTCGCAGTTCAAGTGTTTGGCCAGCGAAGGATTCGTTGGTCTTTCGAATGCACTGCGCAATGAATACATCGGGGGCCAGCTCGAAAGTGTAGAGCGTGCGCTGAGTCAGGTGTTTTGTCAGCGTATCCAGTAGTCGCTTGAACTCTCCTTCTTCGACATACTTGCAAAGGGTGTTTTCAATGGGTTCGATGTCACCATTCTCGATCTTCACCTTACGCGATCCTTTTTGCTGCATGAGTTTATTGAAGGCTTCTTTTAGCTTAATTGCATGGTCGTTTAGTGTGTCGTGGGCAAAGTCGATCTCTGCGATCTTCTCGGCTGCGTCGTTCGCTAGCAGGTTCTTATCAGTAATGATCTTCTTCCGCTTGAGTTCTTGTCGGAAGGCATTGACCAGGTCTGGCTTGATCTTGTTTGTCGGGACACCGGCATCGACCAGCGCCTTTTGCAAGAGCGCCTGGGTAACTTCCTCTCGGTTGAAACCCATTTCACTGTTGAAGTCTTTCTGTAGCGTGTCGGCGAAATGGTCGTAGTGGTCGTTCGCGATAACAGTGAGTACGTTGAGTTTCTCGTCTTTTAATACGTTTGCCTTTTATATCTACCGGAAGTCTTAGACCACGCCCGATCTCCTGCTTCTTCGCTATGTCACTATTGCTGTTGCGCAGGGTGCAAAGGGTAAACACATTCGGATTGTCCCAGCCCTCACGAAGTGCGGAGTGTGAGAAGACAAATGCGAGCGGCTCTTTGAAGGTAATCAGTTCATCCTTGCGCTCCAGAATTAGAGCGATGCCACGATCAATATCCTCTTGTGATTTTTTAAGAACATCTGTGCCACTCTTATTGTATTGCAGTTCAGCTATGGCATTTTTCTTATCCCGGGCAAAATAGCCTTCACGCACTTGTTCGGTTTCGATACTTTCCGGAAATAAGTAACTGTATTCGCGCAATTTGAACTGAGTTTCTTCCTTTGCGATGTAGGCAATATACTCTTCATCGAAGATACACAGGTATTCTCCGCGTCCATCGGCTTGAGTGTCATCGCGAACTTTGGAGACTTCATCGATGAAGAACAGTGTGAGCACTTTGATGTCATGTCCGGCATCCAGTAGCTCCCATTGCTTCTCAAAGTGGCATTCGATAGCCAGACGGATCTGAATACGCTTGGCCCGCTCCTGTGATATTTCCTGATTGGTAGCGCCTTTGTTCAGGCTTATTTCGCCCTTGTTTGTCTGGATGCGGAGTGGAGCTTCCTTGTGCGGCTGTGCAACGATCCGAGATCCGGCATACTGGCTTAAGTTTCCGGAAAGTTCGTGCAGATCGGCGTTGTTCTCGACGCGGTGCTTACTGGCTTTGATACGACCGCCCTGTGATTGCGTGAAGATTTCAACCAGCGCGGTGAAGTCTTTGTTAAACTTCACATAACGGATGTAGGGCTGATCTTTTGGAATTTGTCCGTAAACAGTTTTGACCCGAATACGTTTCACCAGTCCTTCTTCATAGGCTGCGTGTGAATTGAGCGAATAGAGCATGTTGATCGGAAACTCCTGCCGATGGGTTGCGGAGTATTTTAGCTCAAAGAGGGGTTGCAGTTCATTGAGTTGCTCGCGGGACTTCGAGGGCTTTTTCTGTGCACCCTCCACTTTTTGTGGCTCGTCAATAATGACAATGGGGTGGATGTCCTTGATCTTCTCCCAGAGAATTTCGCCGCCTTGCTCCAACTCCTGTTGAATAATGGTCTTTGCGCTGGCAAAAGCTTGTGAGTTAATGACACAGATATCGAGATCATGATTTTCGACGAAGGTCTTCATACGACCTATGTTCGCAGAGTCATAGACAAAGCTGTGCTTGGCAATATCGACGTTGTGGAGCACTTTCAGGTGGTCTTGTAGTTGCCTCCAAGGTTTTTTCCACACCTTTACGAATTGCCACGCTAGGTACGACGATGAGAAATTTCTTAAAGCCGTAGGTTTCGTAAAGCGTCAGGATGCTGCGGATGTAGACATAGGTCTTACCGGTGCCGGTCTCCATCTCAATACCGAACTGTGCATTGTGCAGTGTTTCATCGGTAAAGATTGCATTCTGCAACTGGAGTGCCTGTACGTTCTGCAAAAGCCGTGTGCCCGCAGTTATCTGTGGGTTCCGTGGCTCCAGGAAGTAGTCTTGCTCCGCGTAGATGCCTTGGTGACGCTTGGGTATGCCGTTGAAAACGTCCACGGTACTATTGATCGCTTTGATTTGGTGTGGCAAGGCATCGTCAAATTGGAACTGGACGCGGCGGACAGGTGCTTGAGTGCTCATGCTTAAGGGGATAGTCTAGATAAATTCAACGGTGTAGGTCTCGGTGCCATCCGTATTTTTGTCGATTTCCACGTTGAGTCGGCGGAAGGTTTCGTCCTTGAAGGCGATATCTTTACCAAAAGCGGAGTCTCGGAAGACGAACTTCACCGGAGTAGGCTCAAGTTGCGCGAGTTGCTCAACCATCTGCTTGCTGATGTCTTCTTCGAGGCAAATAAGGTAAGACTTGCCATAGAGATAGGTGCGTTTGCCGATATCCGTCAGTGTTGTGATCGCTTGCGTCAGTGGAATGCCGGATTGGCGTAGCATGATCTCGTAGACCACATCGATGTCCGTAAAGTCGGGCGTGAAATCGAGCCGATCCTTGCTGCTAATGTCGTCGTAGACGAGTTCGCCCCCACTCAGGTCTTTTTTCAGCCAGTTGATCTTTGTGTCTTCGATACGAAAACATTTGAAGCCAATATCCAACGCATCGGGATTGAGAATATAGGGGTTCGTTTCAGGGGCCTTATCGTCCAACTGAAGTTCTCCGTCTCTGTTGAGCAAGGCCGCATGCTTTTCGACTAGCTCAGCCTTGATCTTTTCACCTGCGCGGCGGATACGCTCTTTGCCGATTTCGGCGATCGTTTTGTAGCCCGCTTTGGCCGCTTCGGATTTTTCGTTGCAGGCTTCGGGTAGTTGCACCATGATGTGTTTGCGTTTGCCGCCGTCTTCGGCGTTAAGCTGCATTAAGGCGTGAGAAGTAGTCGACGAGCCTGCAAAGAAATCTAATACGATACCTTCTTTCTGTGTCGCAACCTTTATTAAGTCGGAAATCAGATCAAGGGGCTTAACTGTATCAAAAATCCTATCTCCAAATAATTCTTTAATCTGGGCAGTTCCATTTCCGCTACTATATTCAGGTTTATATAGCAAAGATTTTGGTTTTTTTCCTCTGATTTTATCTTCTTCTAATCGTTGCTTTTTGTAGAATGAAATGGCTTTAGGGGATCCACTAATAATAAATTCATCAATAGTTTCATTGAGTTTCTTTAGTGATCGCCTCCATGACATTTCACGTCCATCTTTGGTTTTCGGGTAAACCTCAATATCATCACTATTGATTCTCTCAGTAGACATTCGATTCATATCTTTCGATACATAAATCGGATAGTACCCTTTAGGTCTTTGTTCTCTAGCTCCCGCTTCTCCTGTCCTCATTAAAGTGGCGCCTTTTTTGTAAAAACCTTTTGTATCGGATTCAGTGTACTCTGTTTCCTCCTCTTTAGTGAGATCGATCCCCCCAAGTCTTCCGATGCTGTAATATTTTTTATGTAAGCTATTGTAAATTCGTGCGTGCCAGAAAATCCAAATTGATCATAGTTTCCTTTTAGGTTCATTATTGTCGGTAGAATCCCTATTGAGTTTTCCTCGCCAAATATTTCGTCCAAAATTTTCTTCGCATTGGACACTTCATTATCATCAATCGAAATAAAGATAACCCCATCGTCCATCATTAAGTCCTTCGCGAGTTTCAGCCTTGGATATATCATATCCAACCAGTTTGCATGAAAACGATTGCTAGATTTCTCATTCTTAATCAGGCGTTCACCGGAACTTGATCTGGCTCCTTCAGCTTCGTCGCTCTCTTCTGCATTAGCCTTAAAATTATCCTTATACACAAAGTCTTTGCCGGTATTATACGGCGGGTCGATATAGATCATCTTGATGGCACCGTAGTAGTTTTGGCGCAGCAGCTTCAACGCTTCCAGACTGTCACCCTCGATGTAGATATTCTCAGTCGTCTCCGGATTCTTACTCTCCTCTTCAACGTATTTAAGTGTCTTACCCAAAAGTGGCTCAACGGCTTTCTTTTTTGCTGCCTGCTTGCCTGCCCAGTTGAGTTCGTATTTTTCATCACCGGGTTGTATCTCAGCAAAATTGCCGAGTTCTTCGCGCAAGGCTTTGATGTCCAGCTCACCGTCTTTCACCGCTGAAGGAAACAATGCAGCGAGTTTCCGAAGGTTTTCTGAGATTGGATTGTAGAGTTTTTGCGGGACTTTTGGAAGTTCTGACATCGTTCGGTTTCTGTTGAATGTTTAATCAATCATCCGACTGTATAGCTTGTTTGCAATCACTGTTCGGTAGTTTTGATTGACCAGCCGTCAATCAGTTTTTGACGCCAGGGGCGGAGGCCTCTGGTTCGGACGTCTGTAAATCGGTCAAGCATCTGCGCCAGTTGTACTAATTCAGGGTTCATCCAGCGAATCAATTGGAGCAGGTTATCATGCTGTAATTCCAGGTCTCGCCAGTGGAGAATCCGTTCATGGTGAAATACACGATTGCGCAGTTCACGCACTTTTTGCCATTGGCCGCTGAGCTTGTCAGCATCGCGTTGAGCTTTGGGCGCTTGAGCAAAAGCTGCTTTAACCAAGTAATAGGTGAGTCCGGAAGTCATGTGCGGCTTGGTAAAGAAGCCGACCCAGAAACTAAAGGTTTGCTCCGCGACGATACGACCGGGCGTCTCGGGTTTTCCGGCTTTTCGCAATTTACGTTTGGCTTCCTGCACTTGATCGGCTTGCCACTGTGGCAAGGAAATAACATTAAACCAATCTGTCCGGGTTCGTGCAGTCAGGCTTTCGTGCAGTGCATTACGCAGGCTGATCTCGGCCATTTGCAAGGGGGAGTAGAGTGCTTCACACAATGCCATATTTAACAGGTAACGCGCCAGACAAGTGATCTCGTCTGCACCATCTTCGCGATAAGCATCCAGACGTTCAGCGCTCAGATGATTTTCGAGCTGTTTGAAGAATGTGTAGTTCATGCTTGATTGTGAGGCGAATGTTGTTCTTGATAATAAATGTAGACCTCGGGAACTTCTTCCTTAGTCGCTTGCGGCTAATAGGAGCCGAGGTTTCTTTTTATTTCCATTTAGAGCTGTTTGAGTGCGGCAATAGCGGTCTTATCTTGGAGCTAGAAGCTCCAACTGCCGAATTGCTAATACAAGTAACTATTGCATAGGCATTTTGCCGGGGCAGGCATATTCAATCAGAGAAATCACAAACCCGATTTTCTGAGAGGCAAGCCTGTACCCAGTTGGATACGGATTCAAATTTGTTCCGAGACATTTCTTTTTGGCGAATGACTTAGCTGTATACCGGAAAAATCAAAAATTCTCCATTTTTCTTCTTTCCAAGCTTTGGTTCGCTTGAAGGACCATGAGCCGTAGCAAAATACCCAACGGAAGAACTTTCGAAGGAACATAGAGCTACGAACTCTCCCGCGCTTATGTTTCTCGAAAAGCCGCAAAGAACGCAAAGTTTATGAGATGCATTTCTTTCGTAAATATCAGCTTGCAGATGAAAATAGCTTTTTTACATTTCATCTATTATGCATGAGATTGTTTTTGAAATCATCCAGGAGGAAGACGGTGGCTATGTCGCCGAGTCTCTAGGAGAAAATATCTTCACTCAGGCCGACACTTGGGAAGAATTACGTGTCAACGTTCGGGATGCTGTGAATGCGTATTATTTTGATCGTAAAGCACCCGAAACTATCCGTTTGCACCTTATTCGTGATGAGGTGCTGTTAACAGCGTAATGAAGCTGCCAAGAGATTTATCAGGAGCAAAACTTTCCCGTCATCTTTGTAAGAACTGGGGCTATGTGGAAGTAAACCAGACAGGTAGTCATATAATCCTCGATACAGAAGAACCGTCTGCTCAACGCATATCGGTTCCTGCACTCAAAGCACTCAGAATCGGGACTTTTAATAGCATATTACGTGCGGTTTCTATGCACAAGGGCGTTGAGCGTGAAGACATATTGTCTTTCTCTCTAGATGCAAACGGTAGTAGCTTATATTGATTTGAATCCAATGTTTGGTGCCGAATAGGGTGATCTGGCCGTGATCCAGAGTCTGCGAAGACAGGTGTTTGGATGAAGCCTATTTCTATGTGAACCACCTTTCGACAAGCTCAACCCTAAGACCCTAAGGTTCAATAATATGAATCTAGAAAGGACTCTATCAAATTCATTATCCATGGATCTGAAACGATTCTATGGAATCAGGTGATGACATCAGAGAAATATTTAAAAATCTTGGCGTCTTTGGATCTTGGCGTGAGTCAAATTAGAACAGTCAGCAAAGTGGTAATACAAAATTAATCCACTGAAAATAGCGAGGAACCTCCCAATTGTTTTGGATGAGCTTTATTTTATTTTTCGGTAGGCCCATCTTGCCCTGAACAGTAGAGTTTGTGCATAACTTTTAATAACTCGCGGATGTCGTCGCGCTGAATTGTGTAATAGACGTTTTTCGCTATTCGGCGAGAACTGATAAGCTCTTCATCTTTCATTTTTGCCAGGTGCTGTGAGAGTGCTGATGCTGTCAATGGAATACGTTTAAGCAAATCAGCAACGGAGAGTTCACCCTCATTGACAAGAAGGCACAATACTCGCAAACGCTGTGGATGGCTGAGTTGAGCCATTGTGCGTGCAGCACGGCAAACAGGATCATTTCCATCGCAATCCCGTTCTAATAATTGTGATAAGGCGTCTGAATTGATTGCCATATAAAGTGAGAGAAGTCTTGATTTTAGAAAAATCTTAAATGAATT
>JBNKZP010000075.1:0-8046 GCA_050301675.1 Puniceicoccaceae bacterium | reverse complement strand
CGGCTTGAAATAGTACTGCTGTATCGGTGTAATTTAGGTTTCCCCAATTTTACCCTATAAAAAATGCATGTAGATCAGATTGCAGAAATTCAAGGCCTCTACGGCCCGTTTACTTTGTCCGAGCGCATAATTCAAAAGATATGGTTGCGGCAGAATTTTGATTTGACGAGTCTGAAGACGGTTTCCGGTAAAAAGCTGATTATCAAGAATCCTGGACGCTGGAATGTTCACGAAGGACCGGACTTCAAAGAAGCGAAGCTGATTCTGGATGGCATTGAGTTGGTCGGTGATGTGGAGGTGCATCTTACCTTACTGGACTGGTGTCATCATCAACACGAAAATGATGCAAACTATGATCGTGTTTTGCTTCATGTTGTTTTACATTTTGACTATGGCACGGATTCAGTTAGCCGAGTGCAAACGAGCAAGGGCGATACGCCTGAATTGCTCTATTTGCTGCCGCTGATGGAGCAGGATCTGGAGTCCTATGCGATGGAGGATGCTTTGTTGGAGTTGGAGCAGCAGGATGAATTGGAGTGGGTTGTGCGCTTTCTCGAACTACCCTTTGAAGAGCGGATGCGAGTTTTGAAGCAGCGAGCGCTTATCCGGTGGCAACAAAAAATAAAGTATGCGCAACAGCGTCTGGAAGCTGAAAATTGGGAAGCTGCATGCCACAGCTACGCACTAGAAGTTTTGGGCTACAAGCGTAATCGTACACCAATGCTCAGACTGGCGACACGGCATCCACTTGTGCAGATGCGTAGCGAAGCATGCGAACGTCGAACTGGGCTGGATGTTGAACATCAAGCGGGAGCGAACGTTGAACATCGAACTTTAAACTTTGAGCGTCGAATAGGAACTGTGGGGCGAGCCGGGGAGTCGGTTGATATGGATTATGAGGCGTTGGTTGCAGGTCGATTGTTTGATGAAGAAGCTGAATACTGGAAACTGAATGGACTGCGTCCGGCGAATCATCCACGGCGGCGATTGGTGCAATATTTGCAGATTGTGGCGAAACAGCCGCATTGGCCGGACCGACTGGCGGATTGCCTGAAGCAGTTTCCTGCTACTTCGTCCGGGAGTGGGACGGCAGTCTTTCGGAAAGTGAATGGACTTAAGGGGCTTCGTGTTCAATTGAGCGAATCGGTGTTTTGTTCAATTGTTGGTGAAAAGCGATTTAATACATTGACTGTTGATGCGATCTTGCCCCTGGCGACAGCTGCTGGATTGTTGGACGGATTTGAATATTGGCTGCACTGGTTTCCGGGAGATTGCCCCTCTGCGTTACAGCGTTTCCTTAAACAGGTGGGTGCGGTCAATCGCCGAAATCCATTGAGCAACGGATTGATACAAGGTGCGCTGGGTTTGTTTCTTGATCATGATTAAGAGTATGAGTAAGGCCATTTCTGCGAAATGGAATCATAGATAGGGAATCGATTCTTGAGTAAATCGGAAAAAAAGGAATGGTTGTATCTATGAAAATTCATCCAACTGCTATTGTTTCCGATGATGCTGTAATTGGCGCAGGTTCTATGATTGGTCCGTATTCGGTAATCGAGGAAGGTGTAATAATTGGTGAGAACTGTTCGGTGGCTGCCCATGTCATCCTGCGCCGTGGCTCGGTGCTGGGTAATGAGGTGACTATCGACTCATTTGCTGTGATCGGCGGCAATCCGCAGTCGCTTACATTTGATACATTCATACAAAGTGGTGTGAGAATTGGTGATGGGGTGGTAATCCGCGAGGGCTGCACAATTCATCGTGCGTCGGGCGCGGGCGGCAATACGGTAATTTCAGGTGAGTGTTTTCTGATGGCGCAGTCGCATGTCGCTCACGATTGCGAACTGGAAAACGGAGTCGTCCTGGCGAATAATGTGATGCTTGCCGGTCATATCAAAGTGGGCACGAAAACATTCATTGGTGGTGGCGCCGGGATACATCAATTTTGTCGGATTGGGGCTTTTTGCATGGTTGCCGGAAACGCCTCGATTACAGCTGATGTTCCTCCCTATGTAATGGTGTCTGAGCGCAACGATGTTCACGGGTTGAATCTTGTAGGATTGCGACGTGGTGGTTTTGAGCGTACGGAAATTGCTGACTTAAAGCAGTGTTATCGTGCGGTTTATTTCGGAGACAGAAATGTCAGGAAAAAAGCAGCAGATGTTCTGGAGGAAGGCAAACATGGTAAGACCGGAGCGGGTAGGAATTTCCTGGAATTCTTCAAGGAAGGTAATCGAGGTTTTGCACAGTCGGAAACGCACGCAAACTCCAAGTGATTGATAATGATTTAACCCATGAGTGTAATGAATGGTTTTGTCCATAAACCCCTGGCAATTACTTGCGGTGATCCTTCAGGTATCGGACCTGAAGTCGTGGCCGCTGCGTTGCGCGAAGATGTTGAACATGGACGTCAATGTATTTTGATTGGTCCAGCTCGTTGGGCGGATCCGCTCGCTGCTGAGTTGAAAATACCTTTCGAAGCGGTAGGTGCGAACGATTTTGAAGCCACCCCGGGGCAGCCCTCTTTGGACAGTGCAGTTGTTGCGCTGGATGCGCTGAAAGTTGCTGCAAAGGGATGTCTTGAGGGGCGTTTCAGCGGTGTTGTCTCAGGTCCGGTGAGCAAGTACTGGTTGCAGCAGATCGGTTTCACACATCCCGGGCAAACGGAGTTTTTTGCCGAAGTCTGGGGTGGTGAACCAACAATGGGATTTATCGGAAACAAGCTACGTGTCGTTCTGGCAACGCGTCACATGCCTCTGCGCGATGTTCCGGATGCATTGACAGCAGAGAGCCTTGGTGTTGCAGTACATCGTGCATATGCATTGGCCCGAGCTTTGGGAGCAAAAGAGCCGCGGATCGGAGTGTGTGGCTTGAATCCACATGCGGGTGAGGGAGGCGTGCTCGGAGTAGAGGAGCGTGAAGTGCTGGATCCGGCATTGGATCGGTTGCGCAGCACAATGCCCGGACTGTCTAAGTGTTTGCCCGGTGATACAGTATTTTTCCGTCAACTTAAAGGTGACTTTGATGTGGTGGTTGCAGCTTATCACGATCAGGCCCTTGCTGCTGTAAAAACATTGGAGTTTGATACAGCGGTCAACGTAACTTTGGGCTTGCCGTTCGTGCGAACAAGTCCCGATCATGGTACTGCGTTTGATATTGCAGGCAAGAACCTGGCAGACTGTAGTAGTTTTCTTGCAGCGCTTTTAGTCGCACGGCAGTTGACTGCCGGCAAATTATCATTTCTAGGTAATGAGGGTTAATTTTTAATCTTGATGAGCGTAAGTAACACAGTCATGCTTCCCGAAGGAGTGCGCGAAGGAAATGAGCAGTTGATCCGGGTCACCGATCATGCTGGTAAGAAGTTATGTAAACTGCTTGAACAGGATTCAGCCGGGAATTACTTGAGAATCAAAATTACCGGTGGTGGTTGCAACGGTCTTAGCTACAAAATGAAATTTGTTGAAGACCCAAAGCGTGGCGATATTCTGGTTCGCTCTGCTGGGGTTCAGGTATTAGTTGATACCAAAAGTGCGCTTTACCTACGTGGAACTCAGCTTGATTTTTCCGATAAAATGATTGGTGGTGGCTTCAAATTCAGTAACCCAAATGCAGCGTCGAGTTGTAGTTGTGGTGAAAGTTTCAGTATCTGAAGGTTGTGAATAACGAAGTGATCTCCTAAAAAAGGGTTGAAATCGTAAGTTTTGTAGTCCATTTTTTATAAACATTAAGAATATGTTTGATAGTACGAAATAATTTTACCCAGTACAAAGCTGCATGCGTTTTGCCTTTTAAGTGTGCTATCAATTAATTTTAGAAGCAAGACACTCATCTATTAACGAATTAATGGCAAAATACCCGAATTCTCGCGGACGTTATCAAAACCGTAATCGTGGCCCCAAAGGGCTCAGAAGAAATGATCGTATTCGTGCACCCGAAGTGCGAGTGATTGGACCGGAAGGTACCAATCTTGGTCTGATGTCTTCCCAGAAGGCGCTTGAACTCGCAAAAAGCGTGAATCTCGATTTGATTGAAATATCACCGGGATCAAAGCCTCCGGTATGCCGTATTCTCGACTTTGGGAAGTATCTTTACGAAGAAAGTAAAAAAAATAAGGATGCGAAGCATAATACGACAAAGCTCAAAGAAATTAAATTTCGTGTGCGTATTGACGAGCACGACTTCGAGACCAAATTGCGTCGGGCGGAAAGCTTCCTGGACCATGGTCATAGAGTAAAGCTTACATTACAGTTTCGCGGGCGTGAAAACGAGCATCGAGAACTGGGTTTTGAGCGGGTAAGTCAGGCAGCAAAAGAACTTGCAGGTGTTGCGACCGCAGATGCGGAACCACGACTGGTAGGTCGTCAGGTGACGGCTACGCTATCACCGCTGCCAGCCAGCAAGCGCGTGTTGAAATTCAATCATCCGGATCATGAGTTTGACGATGAGGATGACAGTGACGATGAGAAGGATGTTGAAGAGAATGCAGACGAAATCGAAGATGCTTGAATCAAATGCGAATCGGAGTTTTTTCAGGCTTACCTGGCGGCAGCGCTATTTGTTTTAGTTGTTTGTCATTTCTCTGGCTGTTGTGTTTTAGCACTTCCCAGACTGCTTGTGCCAGACAGCTTGAGGTCGACGGCAGGGCGTATGTAACATTAAGTACAGTTGGCGATCACTTCGGCATGTGTGGGCACTGGCATGAGGCGGATGAAATATTCCGATTGTCGAGCCGACATACAACAATTGATTTTACCAAAAACAGCCGGTTTACCCAGATCAATCGAATGCCGGTTTATCTGGGCTTTTCAACAGTTGAGATGAAAGGACAGCTGTTCATCGCCGTGGCTGATTATCAGCATGTACTACAACCAATTCTGACACCTCAGGTCTTCGAAGGTAAGCCTGAACTTCGGCGAGTCGTTATCGATGTGGGCCATGGCGGTAAAGATAATGGTACCCGCAATGATACCTATGGCCTATTGGAAAAAGACTTAACACTGAATGTAGCTGATCGGTTGAAAAAGTTGCTGGAAAAAGCTGGGTTTCAGGTAAAGCTAACTCGCAGTAGTGATGTGTTTATACCATTGGAAAAACGGTCTGAGATTGCGAATCGGTTTGGAGCGGATTTTTTTATTAGTTTGCACTTTAACTCGGCAGCCTCACCGGAGCCTTCGGGATTTGAAGTATTCGCGCTAACGCCACAAAACCAGCCGTCGACAAAGAAACCAAAACCGACTGCTGAGGATGCTGAGCGATTCTCGGGCAACGATAACGATCCTTGGAATATGATGGCTGCATATCATGTGGAACGCGCATTGGTTCAAGGTTTGGGTGGGCCGGATCGTGGCGTTAAAAGAGCACGGTTTTCGGTGTTGAGAGATTTGAACTGTCCCGGGGTTTTGGTGGAATTGGGGTTTTTGTCCCATACGGAAACTGCAAAGCGGGTACGATCGGCAGATTATCGTCAATTAATAGCTCAGAGTTTATGTCAGGGTGTTATGGCTTATAGTGAACGCCTGCAACGTATCCGGTGATAATGACTTTCAAAAAGATTTATCGATTGCTGGTTGTTAGTTTAACGAGTTTTTTCATTGGAACCGGAGTTGGTTGGTCTTTAAGCGAAGTTCAAAATGTTGTTGTGCTGGCAAATACACGTTACCCAGGTTCTGTTGAAGTTGCGAACTACTATGTCAAACAGCGTGGTATCCCGCCGGAAAATATCATTGCTCTGCCAATGCCGGTCAGAGAGACAATTACGGTTCGCGAATATGTGGACACATTGCATAATCCACTGCTAAATACCTTGATCGAAAAAAAGTGGGTACGCGTGATAAAAGACCGTGAGCCTGATATGACAGGACGCGAACGTGTTCTGGTCGGGTTACATAATATTAGTTATCTGGTAACGACTTGCGGTGTGCCACTGCGCATTGCGAACGATCCGGATTTTTTGGATGCTAATCTGAAAGAATTATTGGATAAATATAGGGTCAATGAAGGTTCGGTCGATGGCGAATTGGCTTTGCTGATTGGGCCAGCAAACTTGTCGATGACTGGTTTTGTGCAAAACCCGTTGTTTAAAAATGCTGCAAATGAGATTCGCAAAGCAGTGAACACCAAGCGTGTCATTCGTACGAGCCGGCTGGATGGGCCAAGTATTGATGCAATCAAAAAAATGATTGATCGTACTTTGCAGGCAGAAGTACAGGGGCTGATGGGGCGTGCTTACTTTGACATGGGGGGGCCTTATGAACTGGGAGATCAATGGATTCGCTCAGCGAGTGAGCTAGCACAGGAAGCCTTTTTTGACACTGATTGCGAAACAACAAAACGGCTCATGGACGAAACGGATCGTTTCGATGCACCGGCAATCTACATGGGCTGGTATACGAAAAATGTTTACGGGCCCTGGAGCGAACCACGCTGGCCGGTGCCACCGGGAGCTATTGGATTTCACTTGTACAGTGGTTCAGCAAATACGGTGCGTTCTGCAAATAACAGTTGGACGGGTGCATTTATTAAACAAGGTTATTGTGCTACGGTGGGTAACGCTTATGAACCTTATCTGTCGTTTACACATCATCCGGACATATTGCTCAAGTCTTTGCTAAAAGGGCATACATTCGGAGAAGCCGTGATGCAAAGCAACCCGGTTCTTAGTTGGCAGGGAGTTGCCATTGGCGATCCACTCTACCGTCCATTTAAAGTAGATCTCAAGGCTCAGTTAGAGATGGCGGGAGAAAATCCTTTGAGCGCATATGCTTTTATTCGCGAAATCAATCGTCTTGAAGCAAACGGAGAGATAGACAAAGCGTTATTGCTTGCGCGCGATCGGTGCATGCAACAACCCTCATTGCCGTTGGTTTACAGATTAGCACAGTTATACACACAACATGGAGAGACTTGGAAAGCTATTGAGACGCTCAAAATAGTAAGCTCCATAAACGTGTTTGCAGTCGACGAAGTGATTCTAGTCAAAAAGATCGCTGATTTTTTGAGTGAACAAAATAAATATGCATTTGCCTTTGAAATTTACAAGACGCTCCTTGAACAAGATAATCTGACTGTTGCCCAGAAAATAGCGTTGCTTGAAGATGGCGCTCAGGTGGCGCTCAAAAGTGGCGACGCTGAGCTGTCTTTAAAATGGACCCAAAATGCCGCGGAGCTGAAGTAGCAACAAGTCTGAAATCAAGATCGTCTCTACGTCAACTTCTGTTCTCTGAAAGTACAATTCTTTTTTAATTTGGCATTACTTTATTTTTGCAATCAGTCCGCGTTTGTTCCAGTACATAACTTATATGGATCGTTCAGTAAAACCCTCTTCATTTCGCTTTAAAACAGAAGCAACCAAAAGCTCGATAAAATCCTCTATCTTAAATCATTTGCGCTTAACGCTTGCACGCCATCCGGAGAGTGCAACTCAGGACGAGTGGTGGACAGCTACCAGCTATGCGGTGCGCGACCGGATACTAGACCGTTTCATGAAAACACAGAAAGTGCATCATGAAAGAAAAGTTCGGCGGGCCTATTATCTGAGCCTTGAGTATTTGATGGGACGTTTGTTGGTGAACAATTTGTACAATTCAGGTCTGTATCAACAGACAAGTGATGCACTAAAAGATTTAGGGCATGATCTGGATGCAATCGCAAATGAAGAAATCGATATGGGACTCGGTAATGGTGGTTTAGGGCGACTTGCAGCCTGTTTCCTGGATTCTCTTGCATCGCTTGATTTTCCGGCGATTGGCTATGGGATTCGTTACGAGTTCGGATTGTTTCGTCAGGAATTCAAAAATGGCAGACAAGTTGAGCATCCGGACGTCTGGATGGAAAAAGGCTGCCCCTGGGAAGTGATGCGTCCGAATTACGTACAGGAGGTGAAGCTCTATGGGCGCGTCGAGCATCAGATGAATGACAAGGGCGCTTTTAGTCCAAAGTGGGTCGATTGCAAGACGATCGAAGGTGTTCCGTATGATATCGCGATTGTTGGCTACGGTGGCGGAACTGTAAATTTTTTGCGCCTCTGGGATTCGAAGGCTTCCAGCG
>JBNKZP010000074.1:0-8093 GCA_050301675.1 Puniceicoccaceae bacterium | reverse complement strand
GGCTACAGGGCTGAACAAATTTAATCCCCGAACAGGACAGGTGCTCGAACGATATGCTGTTAATGCCAATGATCCCAAAGCATTGCATGGAAGATTTATTCAAGCTTTGACAGAAGATGATCAGGGTGTTCTTTGGGCCGGCACTGGTAATGGTGGCCTGAATCGTCTGGATCCCAATAAAAAAACATTCTCTCATTACACGGCTGATGCTGCGGATTCGGCCAGGATTGCCGACAATTTCATCTACCGATTGGCACATTTTAAAAGTATTCCAGATTTTATCTGGATCACAACCGCTAATGGCCTCTCAATTTTGAACAAGCGAGATACTACCGTTACTAATTACATTTACGATGCAAAAGGAGCTGATAAGGGAGGCTTAGGTGGGAGAATCGTACATACTATTATTCAGGATAATTCGGGAATTTTTTGGCTGGTAGTCGATGAGCACGGGTTTCTTCAAAAAAGTGATCTTGGTACCCACCGATTCAAAAGCATCCTCCGGAACCCGATTAGCGCCAGGAAATCGACGATATCAGATAGTATCATCATCTTATTACAAGTATAAAGAACTGTCGGTAATGGATAAAAGGTGTGTGAATCAAGTTACGAAGCGTAAATCAATTTCAGGGTTTGACGATTCAAGAATACTTCGATAGCATTATTCAATCAATAGAGGTTTTAAAATGGCGCTTCTCATTCCAGGTTTCAGAACTACTGAATTGCTCTACGAATGCCCCCGCACGCTTATCTATCGCGCGATTCGGCTGGGAGATGACAAAAGAGTAATACTCAAAGTTTGTAAAGCTGATGTGCCGGAAAACGTGCGAACGCGACTGCGGCATGAGTTCGATATAACCTCAAAATTAAATCTACCCAATGTTGTAAAGACTGTTTCGTTACTGGAACACGAGGGTAATCTGATAATGGTAATGGAAGATATTGGCGGGAAATCTCTGGATCATTACGTTTTACCCTTATCAATAAAAGAGTTCCTTGAATTGGCGATTGCGCTTGCGGATGCAGTAGGAGCAATTCACAAACGGCAGATCATTCATAAAAACATTAATCCATCAAATAGTATCTGGAATGCTGAAACAAAGCAGCTTAATCTGATAGACTTCGGTATTGCAGATGAGATACCGGAGCGAACGGTCTCTCCGCAGGCGCCATCATCAATTGAAGGGACACTCGAATTTATTTCGCCAGAGCAGACAGGGCGAATGAATCGAGTAGTGGATTACCGGACGGACTTTTATTCTCTTGGTGTAACATTTTACCAGTTGTTGACGGGGCGATTGCCATTTGTCGCAACGGATGCGTTGGGTATTGTACATTTGCAAATTGCAGGAACGGCCCAAAACCCATACGAGCTGAAATCTGATATACCGGAAATGATTTCACGTATTGTAATGAAGCTGATTGCAAAGATGGCCGATGAGCGGTATCAGAGTGCCTGGGGAATGAAAGCAGATCTGGAGCAGTGCCTGAAAGAACTGCAGAGTGAGGGTACAGTAAAAATCTTTGACTTGGGGAAAGAGGATTTTTCCGATCAGTTGCGGGTGCCACAGAGGCTGTATGGCCGGGAATGGGAGACGAAGCAGTTGCTGGATGCTTTTGAACGTGTATGTAAGGGAGAGCGAGAATTATTCCTGGTGGCAGGTTTTTCCGGAATTGGCAAAACAGCGCTGGTGCATGAAGTGCATCGGTCTATTACAGAGAAGCGAGGGTACTATATCGAAGGCAAGTTCGACCAATTACAGCGCAATGTGCCCTACTATGCCTGGATACAAGCATTTACGGGGTTTGTGAATTATTTGCTGATGGAGAGCGAGTCAAAGCTTGCACAGTGGAAACAGATTATTTCAAAAGCTGTAGGCAGTATTGGACGAGTACTAACCAATGTAATACCGAATTTGCATCTGGTCATCGGCACCCAACCTGAAATTCCAGAATTGGAATCGACCGAAGCACAGAACCGGTTCAACTATGTGTTCCTGGAGTTTATCAGAGCTATTACTACAGGAGATCATCCATTGGTGATCTTTCTGGATGATCTGCAGTGGATTGATGCGGCTTCACTGAGTCTGCTCAGGATACTTATGAGCAACGTTAGTATCTCGCATATCCTGTTTATCGGTGCTTATCGCGACAATGAAGTCGATTCATTACATCCGTTAACGAAGGTGGTTGAAGCAATACGTAACGAGAAAACACGAATAGAGCTCATAAAACTGTTGGATCTCCCGGAAGAGAATTTAAATGAATTAGTTGCTGATACGCTTCAAATTGAATATTCGCAAACTATCGAGCTTATGCATCGTATCTATTCAAAAACAGAAGGTAATCCTTTTTTTCTGCTTCAGACGTTGAGAATGCTGGTTGAGAAACAAGCAATATCCTTTGATGCTATGGACCGCCACTGGAAGTGGGATATCTCTGCATTAAAGCGAATAGAAATTACGGATAATTCTGTTGCTCTGATGCAGGAGAAGATTCGAAAACTGCCTGCAGAGGCGCAGCAAATCCTGATGCTGGCTGCGTGCATAGGGTATCAGTTCAGTATAGCTAACCTAAGTATCATCGCTGAGCAAACAGAAGACAGGATAACAGAGATCCTTCTATTGACAGTACGCGAGGGATTGCTTGTTCCACTGGATCGGATGTATCAGTTTGTACATGACCGGGTTCGACAGACAGCGTATTCGCTGATCACTGAAGTAAACAGGAAGAGACTGCATCTGAAGATCGGGAGATTACTGTTTGAGCATGTCCCGGAGCATGAAGAGCAGCTCTTTACCGTGGTGGATCACTTGAATATAGGGGCGGAGCTGATTACTGGTAAGGATGAGCGTTTGGCGTTGGCGCGCTTGAACTTGCGAGCAGGACTGAAGGCTAGATCATCTGCTGCTTTTACGGTGGCTGCCAAATACTTTGAAGCTGGTATCGATCTGCTGGATAAAGAGAACTGGACAACCTCCAACAATTTAGCCCTGGAGCTATATACCCGGGCTGCCGAGGCGGAAAGCATAGTCGGTGATTTTGAGAGAACGGAGCAGCTGTTTTCTGCTGTTATCGACAATGCAAGGGAGGCTGTCGATATGGTCGGCGTGTACGAGAGTAGAATGTATAGCTACGTATCCCAGGGAAAAATCGATGAATCCCTGGATACTGCTCTGGAAATCCTTGAAAGACTAGAACTGCATCTACCAGGTTACCCAACTGCCGGGGATATCCAAACCGCAACTGAAGAAGCCGAAAGATTATATACTGATAAGACAATTGAAAGCCTTCTTAACTTGCCTGAAATGGTTGATGTAAAGAAACGTGCGATTGCACGTATTTTATCGAGAGCAACTTCTGCGGCATATCTTGGAAGGCCTGTTTTATGCTATCTGTCCATATTGAAGGAAGTGAGTTTGTCCATCCGATACGGTAATTCGACAGAGTCTCCTTATTTTTATGCCACGTATGCTCTCTTTCTGTGTGGCGCCTTTAAAGATTTTGATACGGCCTATCGATTTGGAGTCGTTGCTATAAAGCTTTTGGAAACTACGAACAATGTGCGTTTACGCTCAAGAACGTTTCAAATTGTCTACGCACAGGTGTGGCATTTTAAGCAGCATCTCCGAACGACAGTTCCATTTCTGGAAGAGGGTTATCAAAGCGGACTTGAATCCGGAGATATAGAATTCGCTGGATATAATGCACTGTGGTACTGTGTCAATGGCTTTTTTGCTGGATTTGAGTTGCGGCAACTTGAGCAGATATCGGCTGTGTATTACGAGAGCTTAAAACGAATACGGGCCGAGACGTCAACCCGGTCGCTGGGACCTTTATGGCAGACCATCTTGAATCTTCTGGGGCAGTCCGATGATCCTTGCCAGTTAGTCGGCAAGGGCTGCGACCAGAAAGAGCTGCTGCCCATTTTAGAGCAGACTCATCATATCTCGGCTCTGGCGAAGTTTTACATTGATAAGTTAGTGTTGTGCTATTTGTTTGAGGATTACCAGGATGCCCTCAAGAATGCTGAGCTTGTGGAGGAGAACAAGAGCGGTCTGTTTGGGACATTTTTAATTTCAATAGCTGTTTTCTATGATTCACTGGTACGTATTCAAATGTATCCAAACAAGGGGTCAGATGAGCAAGCGCGTATTCTTGAGAGGGTATTCGTTAATCAGCAAGAGATGAAGCAGTTGGCTGATTCTGCTCCTATGAATCATCTTCATAAATTCTACCTGGTCGAAGCTGAACGAATGCGTTTGGCTCATGAGGATATTCAAGCGTTGGACTACTACGATAAAGCAATTTCTCTGGCAAAAGAAAATGAATATCTCCAGGAGGAAGCACTTGCAAACGAATTGGCCGCCAGGTTCTGGCTTGATAGGGGCAAAGAAAACATTGCCGGCATCTATATGAAAAACTCTTATAACTGCTACAAGACCTGGGGGGCTATACGTAAAGTAATTGATTTTGAAGAACGATATCCTCGACTGCTGGTGAGCGAGGCACAAACTGAAAATATCGGCGTAGTATCTCCTCTTCCTAATGACAGATCGCTGGAAACGGGTGCACGAATACTGGACCTGGATACGGTGATGAAGGCAACGCATGCAATCTCAAGCGATATAGAGATGGGTAAGCTGCTGGGGGATGTGCTTCACAGTGTTATTGAGAATGCCGGGGCACAAAAAGGGGCTTTACTCATGGAGAGAGTGGGAAAATGGGTGGTAATGGCACGGGGAGAGATTGATAGAACAGAGGTTGATATTTCCCGTCCGATCAGTATTGAAGAAGGAGATATCGTTTCTTTGGGGGTGGTTCGTTTTGTGGCCCGGACAAAAGAACGGGTATTACTGTATAACGCAGCGAATCAGGGAAATTTTGTGAGTGATCCCTATATCAGGCGAGAGATCACAAAGTCACTTTTGTGTGCGCCTCTGCTGAGCCGGGGCGAATTGATTGGCATTCTGTATTTAGAAAACAACCTGACTACAAATGCATTTACACCCGGAGGGGTTCAGTTTCTTGAGATGCTCCTGTCGCAGGCAGCCACTTCACTGGAAAACGCCACTATTTACGAATCGTTAAAAGAGAGCGAAGAAAAATACCGCCAGATTGTAGATACAGCCAATGAGGGGATCTGGTTATTGGGACCGGATTATCTGACCGTTTCTGTTAATGCACAGTTGGCTGAAATCCTGGGCTATACACAGGATGAGATGGCTGGAAAACCAGTAACTGCATTTATGTTTGATGAAGACAAACTGGATCATTTACAAAGAATGGAGAAGCGCCGTAAAGGAATCGCGGAGCATTATGAGCGCAGGTATATTCGAAAAGACGGGCATACAGTATGGACGCTCGCATCAGCTACACCCCTCTTCGATAAAGATCACAATTTTAAAGGTTCATTCGCGATGCTTGCTGATATTACCGAAAGTAAAAATGCTGAAAAGAAATTAGCAGTATCGGAAGAACGGTTGAGATTGACTCTAGAAGCTGCCCGGATTGGCATTTTTGATTGGGATGTTATAAATGATCGCTTTGTTGGTTCAGCTACATATTTCACCATGCTGGGGTATCCGCCGGAAGCTGGTTATAGTGATCGTGATAAATGGATCGCGCGGGTTCATCCTGATGATCGCGCGTATGTCTACCATAAAATACAATCTGTTTTGCAAAGAAAAACTGATGAATATTCCTATCAAGCAAGGATGCGGCATGCTGATGGTACGTACCGGTGGCAATATATTGTGGGATATACTATTGATAGAGATGCAAACGGTAATGCAGCCCGTATTTTAGGTATTCGCATGGATATCACTGAACGTAAGCTGGCGGAGAAAGCACTTTACGAAAGCGAAAAAAAGTATCGGTCATTGATTCAGAAAATTCAGGTTGCCGTTGTAGTACACAGTGCTGATACTCGCATTATCACCAGTAATATTATGTCCCAAAAGCTGCTTGGTTTGACAGGAGACCAAATTCAGGGGCGGGTCGCTTATGATAGCGCCTGGCATTTCTTTCGTGAAGATGGAACTGAGTTACGCTTTGAAGAATATCCGGTAAATATGGTAATTGCTACGTTAAAACCTCTTCGTGATAAGATTTTTGGAGTGTATCGGTCTTCCACAAATGACTCAATCTGGGTGCTGGTAAATGCTGATCCGGAATTCGACAGTCAAGGAAAACTTACAAGTGTAATAGTTACTTTTATTGACATTACCGCACGTAAATACGCTGAGAATGAACTGATAAAGTACCGAAAGCACCTGGAAGATCTTGTCGCTGAGCGTACAGGGGAATTGGAAGTTGCCAAGGAGCAGGCTGAATCTGCCAGCCGTGCAAAAAGTGCATTTCTGGCCAATATGAGCCATGAGCTTCGTACTCCTCTTAATTCCATACTTGGATTCGCACGCCTGACAAAAGAGTTGCCTGATGTCACTTCTGAGCAGAGAAAAAATCTGGATATTATCACGCTCAGCGGCGGGCACCTTCTGAATCTGATCAATAATGTGCTTGACATGTCAAAGATTGAATCCGGGCGAATAACACTGGAAACTGTGTCCATAGATCTTAGTCAATTAATACAGGAGATGAGATCGGTATTGTATATCAATGCAGAAGAACGGGGGTTGAGTTTTACTGTGGAACAGTCTACAGATCTTCCAAGACGTATTAAAGTTGATGGAGGAAAACTACGGCAAATTTTAATAAATCTGATCGGTAATGCAATCAAATATACTAAACATGGTGGGATAATTCTTCGGGCAAAAGTCGCTGAAAGAGGATCCGCAGAACAGGTGCGGTTGCGGTTTGAAGTTGAGGATACTGGGACGGGTATCAGTGATGAGGACAGGAAAAGAATTTTCCAGCCCTTTGTACAGTTGAGAAGACAAATGTCAATTGAAACCGGAACCGGGCTTGGACTTGCAATAAGCAGGCAGTATGTAGACCTGATGGGAGGAAAAATTGATGTTGTCAGTGAGAAAGGTAAAGGATCGATTTTCTTCTTTGAAATACCGGTAAAAGAGTTGCCTTTGGAGGAGAAGACTATTGCAGCTGAACATGGTCGTGCTATCGGGCTTGAAAAAGGGCAGCCGAGATATCGTTTACTCATTGCAGAAGATCAAATGGAGAACCGCATTTTGCTTCGTAAGATACTTGAACCTTTTGATTTTGATATCAGGGAAGCAGCAAATGGAAAAGAGACTGTTGAGATATTTGAGCAGTGGCATCCTGATCTGATCTGGATGGATATACGGATGCCTGTTATGGATGGATTAGAATCGACACATCGGATCAGGTCAACTGATGCTGGTTTACATACTAAAATTATTGCAATTACAGCTCAGGCACTGGAAGAAGATAGAATTAAAATCATGCATGCTGGCTGTGATGATTTTATCCGCAAACCTTATCGGGATACGGAGATATTTGATGCACTGTCAAGGCATTTGGGTGTACGGTTTGTTTATGAAGAGAAACCTGAAACTCTACAGAAAGAACCTGAAATAGAATTAAAGCCGGAACATTTATCTACTTTACAACAAGAACTGGTAAACGAACTGCATCGGGCGGTAATTGGATTGGACCCGGAAAATATCCAGAAGTCAATTCAAAAGATCATGCAGTATGACCGGAAAATTGGTAAGTCGCTGCAAAAATTAGCAGACAGGTTTGATTATGTCCGTTTGCTTCAAATTTTAGATGAATATGCGAAGAAAACTTAAGAATCTGGATGAATACGATCAGCCGGCTTGAGGGGAAAGTTCTGGACACAGGGAAATGTGGGCAATGGAGTTGCGTTTAACTTTACATTAATAAATACTTTTTCGTAAGAGAGGGGCTGAATTGTTTCAATAACGGACAAAATGCGGCTGATTACCGTTGACAACAATCACCTTGGTAAAACAAGTATCACCTATCTTTGGAAAACTATTTACTGCGTTAATTGACTATTTAACAGGGGCTGAGATCGTTTGGGGCTAAAAGCAGAGTAGTGGAGATGAAAAATGATTTTAAAGCTGATAGTTCCGCATACATTTTCGAGAATTCTCATTGCTTCAGTTGTCCTGATATTGTTCACC
>JBNKZP010000073.1:0-8103 GCA_050301675.1 Puniceicoccaceae bacterium | reverse complement strand
TGAGATACCTAAATCCAAAAAACTGTCAAAGGCCAACAAGGTAGTAGGATAAGCAACG
The DNA here is from genome assembly GCA_050301675.1 of Puniceicoccaceae bacterium. GTDB lineage: Bacteria > Verrucomicrobiota > Verrucomicrobiia > Opitutales > Coraliomargaritaceae > Lentimonas. Next base: position 8,045 of record JBNKZP010000073.1, on the reverse strand, counting down.
CCTTTGGCGCGCTTACCTTCGACGTTGTGCTGAAAGAAAATGCCATTAGGAGACATCATTGCTGATACAATTGGACAAGCAGTTGGTGAGTTTGTCGTATATGGAACCACCTACTGGACAGGTTACGCATTTCTCTCAATTATCTCGCTAGGTCGACTTGAGATAGCACCTTTATCTACAATCAGTGAAAGGAATTCAGATAAAAAGAAATGGTTTCAAGTCGATTGGAGTATTTGGTTAAAAAGAAAGAATAGAAAGAAAGCACTTAGAGCAGAAACGGTCTGCTTGGTTGGAACTATTTTATTGATTGGAATAGGAGTTGGAGTCTACTTTGCAATATCACATGGAGGAGCCAACAAAACAATGGGATCAACTCCAGAAGCTGCGCTTCTTCCGTGATACATCTCTACGGTAAAAGAAAGAATTGACAAAGTGTTACATTTTGCTACAAAAACTTTCACATGAGTACAGTGATACGAATTTCTGATCACTTGGCGAAACAAGCCAAGACCAGATCTAAAGTTGAGCATCGATCCATGACTTCCCAGTTGGAGTATTGGGCCACGATTGGGAAAGCTGCGGAAGAAAACCCAGATCTTCCTTTTAACTTTATCAAAGAAACGCTCTTAGCGATGGAAGAAATGAAAGAAAATCCTAGAGAGGAATACACCTTTGGGTAATCGAAAAGTCTACCTATCTCCTGCGTTTGGAAGAAAAGTAAAAAAACTTAAGAAGCAGGAAAAAAAGGAGCTAGATGATGCAGTGTTCGACATCCTGAGTGATCCAAGTATCGGGCAGGAGAAGGTTGGTGACCTGGCTGGGGTATTCGTCCACAAATTTAAGATCAACAAACAGTTAATTCTGCTCTCATACACATACGACGAAAAAGAAATAAATCTACTTACCTTTGGAAGCCACGAGAACTTCTACAGGGATCTTAAAAATTAGTCTTTCAATACTTGCGTCTCGCCAACTTCAAAGTTTGAAGTTCGATGTTCAAAGTCCCTTAGAGTTTATGAAAAGTGCGAACCAGGCCTTCAACATCTTCTGAGCGCATGAGCGCTTCACCTACCAGAATGGCGTCTGCACCACAGTCCTTGGCACGTCTTGCATCGTCACTGTCGAAAATGCCGCTTTCACTTATCTTTAGGATTCCGTCCGGAATCTGCGGAATCAGTTGCTCCGATATTGCCAGATCGGTTTGAAATCGTGTTAGGTCACGGTTGTTTACACCAATAATCTGCGGATCAAATTTAAGCGCTCTTTCAAGTTCCCGCTCTTCGTGTATTTCATAGATCGCTTCAAGTCCGGCTGTGTAAGCTGCATCGTGGAGCGCCTTGATCTCGTCGTCTTCGAGAGCACGCACAATAATCAAAATACACCGGGCGCCACCTTCGGCGGCTTCGATTACTTGTATCGGGTGCAACATGAAATCTTTGCGCAAACATGGCGTTTTGCGATTATGTACTTCGAGTAATTCGACGACATCCCATAAATCCTGCAGGCTTCCGCCAAAATAGTCTTTGTCTGTAAGTATGGAGAGGCAATCGACTTCTGCGTTGATATATTTGAGCGCCTGATCAACTGCGCTCAAATCGGGATCTGTTATTTTACCTGCAGAGGGTGATTTGCGTTTGATTTCGGCAATTACCGATAGCCGGTCTTTTCTTGCAAGTACTTTTGAAAAACAATCTCCCTGGCGCCTCATTTCAGCCAGGCGTGAAAGCTCCTGTTCGCGCACCGGGCGAATCCTGTCGCGCAGAGCATGACGTTTGGCGGCCATAATTTCAGCGAGTTTGTCCATCAGCTTTTTTGTTTACGTTTAAGCGCGGCCTCAATGAAGCTTGAGAACAGAGGGTGAGCTGCATTTGGCTTAGACTTAAACTCGGGGTGAAACTGAACCGCGACAAACCATGGATGTTCTGCAATTTCAACGATTTCGACCAGGTCGCTTTCCGGATTTATACCGCCGATACGTAAACCTTTGGATTCGAGTTCGCTGCGGTATGCATTATTGAATTCAAAGCGGTGGCGATGGCGTTCGGAAATGACTTCTTGTTTGTATGCCTGGAAACTGAGGCTGTCCTTAAATAATTTACAAGGATAGGCTCCGGTACGCATATTTCCGCCTTTAGTGGTCAGTTTCTTTTGTTCTTCCATCAGGGAAACCACCGGATGCGGTGTCTCCGGATGAAATTCGGTACTGTTGGCATCTTTTAATCCGGCGACATGGCGGGCAAATTCGATGACCGCAATTTGCATCCCGAGACACAGACCGAAGTAGGGGATTTTGTTTTCGCGGGCAAACTGAGCGGCAACCACTTTTCCCGAAGTGCCACGATCTCCAAAACCACCTGGAATCAAGATGCCATCCAACGCGCCAAGATACTTCTCAGGTGTACTTTCAATTTCTTCAGCATCCAGACGAATCACCCGTACCGAGGTATCATTAGCAATTCCCGCATGTGTTATGGATTCGTAAACGGATTTGTAAGCATCCTGAAGCTCAATGTATTTCCCGATAACGCCGATCTCTACCTTGTATCTGGGAGCTTTGATACGCCGCACGATTTCGTGCCAGTCTTTCATATCATCGTCAGGGGCTTCCAGTCCCAGATGCTGGATGACGATGTCATCAAGGTCTTCGCTTTTGAGCGAAAGTGGCAGTTCGTAGATGGATGTTTCGACATCGCACTCTTCGATCACTGATTTTACCGGAACATTACAGAAGAGGGAAAGTTTCTGGCGCATTTCCCAAGTTAATGGTTCTTCGGTACGACAGACTAGAATATCGCACTGTATACCGATCTCACGAAGCCGGGCTACACTTTGCTGGCTTGGTTTGGTTTTTAACTCACCTGCTGCTTTCAGGTAGGGGAGTAGCGTACAGTGTAAAAACAGTACATGGCTGCGACCGACCTCCAGGGCAAATTGACGGATGGCTTCGAGGAACGGGAGACCTTCGATATCACCAATGGTGCCGCCGAGTTCGGTGATGAGTATATCGATATCGTCGCCGCCACCGGCGTAGATACGTTCTTTGATTTCATTTGTGATATGCGGAATCACTTGCACGGTCGAGCCCAGATAATCGCCCCGGCGTTCTTTCTTGATTACGGTTTCGTAAACCTGGCCGGATGTAAGATTGTTCAAGCGACTGAGTTTGCCGGAGGTAAAGCGTTCGTAGTGACCCAGATCCAGATCGGTTTCGGCTCCATCATCCAGAACATAGACTTCCCCATGCTGGAAAGGGCTCATCGTCCCTGGGTCAACATTGAGGTAGGGGTCAAATTTTTGCAGTCGCACGCGCAGGCCACGCCTTTCGAGGAGCGCACCGAGTGCAGCTGCAGTCAGGCCCTTCCCGAGAGAGGAGACAACTCCTCCGGTAACAAAGATATATTTCATACTATTTGTCTGTTTGCTCAACGTTATCTGTGTTTTTGATAAAGGATATTACTGTGTCCCAGTAAAGTGAACCAGCAACTTCAGAAATGTTAACATGCCCGGCACCGTCGACCCAAAACTTTTGTTTTTTGCCACGCAAGACTTTCCAGTTCTTTTGAGCATGCCAGAAAGGAACGATGCGATCTTCAGTGCCATGGATTAAAAGGATCGGACAATCAATGTTCTTAAAACGAGAAAAATTATCGAACTTGTCCATCGGGAGCAATTTCATGTGAGTCATTACCCGAAAGGCCGAAGTAAACGCACCGTCCAGTATAAGCCGATGGACAGGGTAGCGTTCGGCCAGCCAGCAGGAAGGGCCGCTGCCTAATGAATAGCCATAGAGAACGATTTTTTCAGGCGCAAAATTTAGTTTTTGTGTCGCCAGTTTATAAACAGCATCCGCTGCGGCGTACACACCCGATTCACTGGGCTTCTTGGAACTGGTTCCATAGCCCGGATAGTCGTAGACGAGTACATTGATACCTCTCTTTTGAAAACCCTTGAGAAAGTCAAGGATCGTGCCAATATCTTCGCCATTGCCATGACTGTAGAGCAAGAGTTGTTCAGAACCGGGCGCTTTCAGATACATCACTGTGATTTCCGCTCCAGTATCGGTTTTCAGCTTCAGGGTATCGGTAGTGTCTTCGTAGCTTGCGGGCGGAACCGGAAAAATAATACTATCAGATATGAGTGCAGCGAAGACCAGCGCTGTCAGATATGCTATCCCTAAAAACAGAAATAATTTGATTAGCATGGGTGTAATTCGTACGACTATACATGGAGCTACTGCTGTTTAAGTGCCGCGTCTATTGCCTCGTTTTGTAATTGAGTGATTGACTGTATGCCTTTTGCTCCGAGGCCGAGCAGGATATCGAGTTCGTCGCGCGTGAAAGTGGCTTCTTCTCCGGAGCTTTGTACCTCAACAAAGTTACCGCTGCCGGTCATCACCAGGTTAGCATCAACTGAAGCATCTTTATCCTCAACATAGTTCAGGTCCAGAACCGGAGTGTCTTCGAATATACCGACGGACACCGCAGCAACTGAATCGCTAAACGGATTTTCTTCGAGTTCCCCGGCGAGGATAAGCTTTTTTATAGCAATCTGTGCTGCGACATAGGCCCCGGTGATTGAGGTCGTCCGCGTGCCACCGTCTGCCTGGAGGACATCGCAGTCGATCCAGATCGTTTTGTCGCTTAGTTTTTTTAAGTCAAACACAGCTCTTAGAGCACGACCGATGAGGCGCTGTATCTCAATCGTCCGTCCGTCTGACTTGCCACGGCTTATATCGCGCTGTTTGCGATCCAGTGTGCTATATGGCAACATTGAGTACTCAGCAGTTAGCCAGCCACCTTCGACTTTTTGGATACGCATCCATGAAGGCACCCGATTTTCAATCGAGGCGGCACAAATCACACGTGTATTACCAAAACTGGCCAGTACTGAGCCAAGAGCGTGTGGAGCGACGTTCGTTTCAAACTGAATCGTGCGCAACTCGTCGACAGCACGTCCGTCAGGACGGGCAAACATTGTTTCTGTAGTATCAGACATATATCAGTATTTGGGTGAGTTTGCTTTCAAGTTGCAGCGTTTTTCTTTGCAGATGTAAGTGCAGGTAAATATCGTTCGCGAGCCAAGCGCCAAAACACCAGAAAAAAAGCAGTGAGTGGAATGGCAAGGATCATTCCCATGATGCCGCCAAGCGCTACCCCCCAGAAAAAAACAGAAAAGATAATGAGCATGGGTCCCATACCCGTTCGATCACCCATAATCCGTGGTGTAAAGACGTAATCAGTCAACAATTGGCCGATTACAAACACAATTGCACAGGCTATAATCAGGGGAAGACCACCACCTTCCTGAAAATAGGAAAGCGGCAACACAGTCAGAATGCCTAACATAGTACCCAGGTAAGGAATGATATTGAGTAGCCCTAAGATAATGCCGAGCATAACCCCAAACTTAAGCCCGACCAGTGAAAAGCCAATTGCGAGAACAATACCCAGCAGCAACCCGATCAGGATTTGACCTCTGAAAAAGGAAGTCAGTATTTCGCTGAATTGCCGACATAAAAATATAAGGTCATCGCGACGTTCTTTATGGAGGAAGCCAAGTTGTTTATCCAGGTCGTTCCAGATGTCATTACGTCCGTTTAGCAGAAAGAACAGGTAGACCGGAATGATCGAATATGCAGCAGCCTTTCCAAACAAAGAACCGATAAAGTTGCCCACATTGCCGACCTCAGATAGCATGGATTGCAGAATTCTTTGCAAGGTCTGGGCATTTTCGACAGTAAGCGTCTGAAGATAGCTTCGTGGTGATTCCCCGAGTTCACGTTGTAGCCATTCCCATGCTTTCGGCATTTGTCTTTGGATAAAGCCGAGAAAGTTGTCGCGCAAAGTAGGAATTTCTTGAATTAAAATTGTCGTCTGGTCGATAGCGAAAGGTAGAAAAAATGCAGCTGCAACTCCCAGAGTCAGCAGCACCAATACATAAAGCAGGACAATACTTTGTGTGCGCGACAGGCGAGTGCGTGACTCACATGTAGTAATTATTGGCCGCAAGAGTGTAGCTAAGATTGCGGCCATCGCGAGAGGCAGTAAAACGTTCCTAAACGTAAAGATAAAGCGCTGCAAGACTAGGAATAGCGCCAGTGCCGTAACGATCAGACACACTGCTGCAAGCGCAGTGGCTCCAGCAGCGACAATCTTTTTTTGAGCCGGACTCAGCAGGGGTGGTGATTTAGATTCAGACATATTTAAAATCCGGTTATGTTATTCAGCCCTAAAATAGTATCTTCTCAATACTTCTGCATCGAGTAACTCAAGTGCTTTTTCATGAGTTGCTTCAGGCTTGATAAGTGGAGCAACTCCTGCCTCTTGAGCCTCCTTCCAACGTAAAGCGCAGAGACACCAGCAATCACCGGCCTTTAGGCCCGGAAACTGATATTCTGGCCGGGGCGTACTCAAATCATTTCCGCGTGATTGAGTAAACTCAAGAAACGCATCCGTCATAATCGCGCAAACGACGTGAGTTCCTTGATCCATTTGATTGGTATGACAATACCCATCACGAAAAAAACCAGTCATCGGATCCGTACAACAAAGTTGCAGGTCTGTTCCTAAAATATTCTTTGTTTTTTCTTTAATCACACAGTGTCTGTTTAAAATTATCAGTGTTTCCGTTTAGAAATAAGTTTATCGCCTTTTCATCATTATCAATCCTGCCCCCAAGAGCAGCAGCCAGGCAGCCATAATGGTCATGCCTCCAGTTGGAGTAATGTTTGTCAGTGAAGGAATATTAAATGACACGGCAAGATAGATGCTGAAACTAAAAATTATAGTGCCGACAATAAATAGCACACCGCTCCATTTCAAAACAATGTTGCTGCTAAGCTTGCTGTCATTTAGAAGTGCCAGGCCGATCGAAATAATGACAACCGCGTTTATCTGATTATATCGAATTGCAGTCATGAGAAACCGAAATTGTTCGTCTGTAATATTCTCTCTGAGACCGTGTTCTGCAAACGCTCCAAACGCCACAGAAATAAATCCTAAAAAAGCTCCTATTATTAATACCATGATTTTTGTTTTCTACAAATATTTCAGATTTGGCCTTTTGGCCATAATTGTCTGTATCAAAAAAAAAGCGGAGTTAAACCCCGCTTTAAAAACGCTTTCTTACGCCGACGTGCTTGTGTGACAGACAGAGGTCAGAGGCTTGCGTTACTAACTTTGTCTTGATTCCAATTTAGACAAACTAGACTAAATGGTTATTTAGTAAGTAATCAAATTTTTTTTGAAAATATTTAGTAGAAGTATTGACAAAGCACTACTTCTGCTAGAAGTAATGCTAGATGTATGAGCTTAGACACCACCATTTGTCTGTCGCCACAGGCTTTTGACGCCACCTAAGTCATACATTTTAGCTAAACTAGCAGAAATTTAAACTTAAATAGTTAATTACTTCTGCTAGCTTTGCCTTATTCCAAGGGCTGCTATGTGGCGACATAGTAGCCCTCTAATTATTTATTTAATCGAATTATATACGAAATGAGCATAGCCCTATCATTCGACATTGGTCATTCTTCAATCGGTTGGGCGGTTCTGAAACCGAATAAAGACCAAACTGAAATACTTGGATGTGGAACAGTTGTTTTTCCAAAGGAAGATTGTCAGAATCAACAACGAGCGGGATTTCGTCGTCAGCGTCGTCACATTGCCGCTACGCGGAACAGGATTAAACGTCTGGAATCATTTCTGATTCATTCGGGTGCATTGACTCTCGCAGATATCGAGTATTGCCGAAAGCATCCGCATCCCTGGCCCTGGCTATTGGCAGCTCAGGTAATTTTGACTCAAAGACAGCTTGACTGGAAAGAACTATGGGCAGTCCTACGCTGGTACGCTCATAATCGTGGTTACGATGGAAATGCTCTCTGGACGAGTGAAGATTCTGATAAAGATGATGTTAAAAAGGTACAGGCAGCGCAGAAATTGATGTCGGAGTGTCAGACTACGAGCATGTGTGAGACTATCTGTTATTTGATGGCAATAGATCCGAACTCTGTGGATAATCCTGAAATAAAATATTATTTCAAG
>JBNKZP010000072.1:0-8266 GCA_050301675.1 Puniceicoccaceae bacterium | reverse complement strand
GTTTCGGATGTTGAACCTGAGGTGAGCGACAATTCTGCACCAGGTATTTTCTCCGCGATAAGAGTCAACTTATCCGCCGATTGAACTATTTTTAAATACAAGCTGCCATCTCCAAATCCATGCAACCCGGTAGCATCCGAGAAAGTTCCGAAAATGGAGCTTTCAGAAGTCAGAATATCAAACACATCGCCAGCTTCAGGTGAAAAACCATCAATCAGTGAAACTTCCAGCAAGCCGCCCAGAGACACATTCCCAGTAACATTGATCTGATCGTATTCATCTCCGGGAATTGTGCCACCCAGTTCAATCCGGATTGTTCCAGCCGTGTAGTCAGGTCCGGCAGGATTAGCTTCGTCTCCTGGCTGAGCGACAGTACCATCAGACCCGTCCAGCGTCAAATTACCGCTAATAGTGATAGTACCTGGCGAATTTCCGGGACTAATAGTACCAAAATTGGTTACATTGCCGTTGATTACTCCGGAACCAGATAAAGTGTCATAAGAGTTCACCACAAGGGACTCGGAAAAAGCAATTTCATTGGCAGTATTTTCTTCAGAAATCGACTTATCGGAAGCAGACTGTTCGCTTTGCTTCGTTGCCACTGCATTTACCTGATCATTCTCGAATGATGCAGTCAAAGAGTTGTCAGACTTAAAACACAGATCGGAATCACTTTTATCAAAAATTTCCTGTTCACTACTTGAATATTGAACGATCTGCTCAACCGGTGCAACGACCGTTGCTCCTTCGCCCGACAACATAATCCTGGGCTCGAGTGACTCTAGCTCAAACTGTGAATGCTGCACTTTTAAAGTCTTAAACATTTTACACACCAGCTTAATTATGAATAAGCATCGTTAATAGGCTTTTGTCAATTGGTCGAAGTATTTAAAAATATACAACTTAGCTACCAGTAAAGAATTCAATAAAACCCATTAAATATCTTAGTTTCGATTTGTAGTTCAGTAAATCCGGGACCGCCAGACTCCCGTCTGGCATCGCATTGGACAAGTTAGCAGCGGCATTTTGGCTTTGGGTCCAGACATTCTGCGGGGACTCACTACGAAGCTGCCAATGCAGAGATTGGCGATCTCTGTATCTCCTACTTACTACAATTTGAAATTGTATCCACAAACCTCGTTGTAAAATATATCTATTTGACAGAAAGATGAATTCTCTCCAGCTTACTTTTTTCAAATATAGCAAGCATCTAAGCTATGATGATTCCTTCTTGCGCTTCATCTGATAATTATTTGAACATTTTATCCTTCCACTAATTTTCGTCTTACTGCACGTTAATTGGAGCATTATAAATAATGCAAAATCCTTATTGCTTACCAAATTGTCCTGTTAAGGTTCTCGCGTGACCACTCAACTATGAGTAACGAAGAAACACCCAAAGATAATCAAGTTCCCGTATCCGGTATTTTGGAAATACTTCCGAACAAATCCGGCCATCTTCTTAATCTTTCTCGAAATGGTAAAACACAACCATCCGACCCTTTTGTAACGCGCGAACTTATCAAACGTTTTCGCCTGAAGCAGGGTCACCTGATTGAAGGCCTGGCGATTCAAAACGGTCGCTTCCCCAACCCAAAAGTCAATTTTATCGAAAAAGTTGATGGCGTTGCCCTCGAAGAGCGCAAAGGCCGTCATTCTTTCCAGCAGTTGGTCTCAATTGCTCCGGACCAGCAATTAAAGCTAGAATCCAAAGATGGTCGTTTGACGACTCGGATTATGGATCTGTTTTGCCCGATTGGCAAAGGAACACGCGGCTTGATTGTCGCCCCTCCTCGCACTGGAAAGACGACTCTTTTGCATGATATTGCTCATGGTATTATGGAAAATCATCCCGAGTGTCATGTAATTGTACTGCTCGTCGATGAACGCCCGGAAGAAGTGACCGATTTTAAACGAAGTGTAGATGCTGAAATCTATGCTTCCTCGAATGATGAGGAGATCTCAAATCACATTCGCATCGCGGAAATAGCAGTCGAACGCGCCAAACACCTTGTGGAGGCGGGCAAAGATGTCGTCCTGCTTCTGGACTCAATTACGCGCCTCTCTCGTGCATACAATTCGGCCTCCGGCAAGGGCGGACGCACAATGACCGGCGGGCTGGATAGTCGTGCACTCGAAAAACCACGACGTTTTTTCTCCGCTGCCCGCAACTGCGAAAACGGTGGAAGTCTCACCATCATTGCAACTGCATTGATAGAGACTGGTAGCAAAATGGACGATTTAATTTTTCAGGAGTTCAAAGGCACAGGAAATATGGAAATGGTTCTTGATCGCAAAGCGGCTGAATTAAGGCTCTGGCCGGCAATTAATTTGAATGCTTCCGGAACCCGCAAAGAAGAGTTGATCTTGAAAGGGAAATATCTTGAGGGCGCACAGTTCCTGCGCCGAGCCCTGGCCGGCCAAAAGATTGAAGATGCCGCCGAGGCAATGATCGATCGCTTTTCTCAAACTAAAAATAATGACGAATTTCTAAAATTGCTTATTCGCTAAACCAAATTTATTCGCTTCATGCAGCCAGAAAAAGACAACAATTTTCAGGAAAGCGCTGCCCTGATAAAGTCATCTTTTAAACGGATGTTCGTCACGCTTCTTGAGCAAACAGCCGACCGTGTTTACATCAAAGACACTCAGGGAAGATTTGTCTTTGCAAGCAATGCCCTTGCAAAAACGCACGGACTCAAAGATCGGAACGAAATTGAAGGCATGACGGATTACGACTTTTTCGATTCAGAAAGCGCCGAGTCTTTTTTCAATCAGGAAAAAGAAATCCTTCGTAGTGGCAAACCAGTGATTAACCAAATTCGACAGGAGTCCTGGAAAAACGGTATGACTACATGGTCCTCGACTTCAAAAGTGCCACTGCGCTTGGAATCGGGCGAACCGATAGGCATTCTGGGGATCTCCCGCGATGTTACTGAAGAATATTTAAACAAAGAACAGTTGCGCCAAGCCAACGAAACTATGCTGGATGACTATGCCAGCGCTGCAAAAGTGCAGCAAGTGATGATACCCGGAAGGATTCCTAAAATAGCAAATATGGAGATCGCCTACATGTGGCGCCCCATGACTGCTGTCGGTGGTGACATCATTAGTTTCCCGCTAAATCCTAAAAATGTTCTTCTTTTCTTCATTGCCGATGTCTGCGGACATGGAGTACAGGCAGCTTTTTACACAATTCTTTTAAAGTATATCACTTCGCAAGCTGCGGAAAATTACGATTGTTGTCCACACGACCTGCTGGATGCAGTCAATGAAAGAATTTCAGGCCAGATCAATACTGGTTTCATTACCAGTCTCGCCGGTCATTTTGGAAAACAGCAACCGGACGGCAGCAGATACCTGTATCTCTCCCACACCGGACATCCTCAAATACTAATCTATCGTAAAAACAGCGGGCAAACAGAGTTCGCCCAAATGCCCGGTTCGATGGTCATGGGCCTGCCCGGTTGTAAAGCTTCGGAGTCTGTAAAAGTACATATGCAACCGGGTGATCGCGCTTACACATTTACAGATGGAATCATTGAAGCCTCTGATCCCAAAGGTGAAGAATTTGGGATCACCCGATTGAAAAATGCGATTGAAAGTTGCGCCGATCAACCCTTACAGAAAGGTTTGCATACCATTTATGATACAGTGGCTGAACATACGGGCCACGTTCAGCAGCAGGACGATATTACTCTAATTGCTTTTGAGATAGCCTGATAAAAGTAAACTCCAACCCTATTTCCGAAGTATGTTCTCGTTCAACCTTTTTACGATTCCGATTCGTGTTGAGCCATGGTTCTGGCTCACGATGGTATTCCTCGGCGGCGGTCTGCATGCACAGGACTCCAGTGACATTTTATCTGTGATTATATTTGTGCTGGCCGGGTTCATCTCCATTCTTGTTCATGAGCTGGGCCATGCGCTAACCATTCGCAAATATGGCCTGCCAACAGAAATCACATTACATGGTTTTGGCGGATATGCGACGTTTCCCCCTGGTAGACTTAGCCGCACACAATCATTTCTCGTTACTGCAGCAGGCCCAGGTCTGCAAATGATACTTGCGCTGCTGATATATGTGTTCAGCAGGCTTATCCCGATTCCCCAGTCATCTTTGCTGAATGTACTCGTTGGCAACTTAATTTTGGTGAGCGTTTTTTGGGCAATCTTAAATTGCATACCGGTTTATCCTCTGGACGGAGGACAGATGATGGCAGCCATACTTGGACCACGTCGCGAGCACCTTGTATACCTGATCAGCATATTTGTCGCCGTTTTTATTGGTCTTTCATTCTTTATCGCTTACAAACAATCATTGCTGCCAATCTTCATGGGACTATTTGCCTGGCAAAACTGGCAATTGCATCAAAACCAGAATCGGTAGTTGAAACCATTTTTTTGAGTTATTACTGACGCCAGTAATCAATCCGCTTAGCGACTTGCTTTGCGCCTGGCATCCCTGGTTTTTCGCGCCTGGAAATGGCTCGCTGTAAATCAAATACCTGATTCCAGTCGTCTCCCAATCGTGGGTGAATTTTTGCCACCTGATCGTACGGCAGTGCATCTAGCGCCATGTCGAGCTTTTCGGAAAGCGCGACTAACTCACCGACAACATGATGTGCCTCGCGAAACGGAACACCCTGTTCTACCAGATAATCCACCAAATCTGTAGCCAGCAACGCGGGATCAGCAACTGCCTGCACGCAACGCTCCACATTGACACGCACTCCCGTAACACATCCTTCAACACACTTGAGCATTAACCGGGTTTGATCAAACGAGTCGAAAACCGGCGGTTTGTCTTCCTGTAAATCGCGGTTGTAAGTAAGTGGCAAGCCTTTAACCAGGGTCAATAATGTTTGTAAGTTGCCAATCAGACGGGCAGACTTTCCACGAATCAATTCAAAGGCATCCGGATTCTTTTTTTGCGGCATCAGACTGGAGCCGGTTGTAAATGCGTCCGGCAGACTTACGAAGCTAAACTCAGCGCTACTCCACAATATAAAGTCCTCCGAAAGACGTGAAAGATGCACACCAATGGTTGCGCAGGCTGAGGCAAAGTCGATAAATGTATCGCGGTCACTGACTGCATCCATACTATTTTGCGTAACTCTCGGGTTGCCCTCTGCGTCGACAAATCCCAGTTCCCGAGCGACGAATTCACGATCAATTGGGAGTGTCGTACCGGCAATTGCACCGGAGCCAAGGGGACAAACGTTTGCCTGCTCAGCCACATCCTTCAGTCGTTTACGATCGCGGTTCAACATCTCAACGTATGCCAGCAAATGGTGAGCCATCGATACTGGCTGTGCACGCTGCAAGTGCGTGTATCCGGGAATCATGACATTCTGCGTATCATCTGCAAGATTCACCAGTGCATTCATCGTGGCAGTCAATGATGCATCTAACTGAGCACATGCATCTTTAAACCACAGGCGCATATCTGTTGCCACCTGATCATTACGACTACGTGCGGTATGCAGTTTGCTCGCAGCCGGGACAATTCGGGTCAATGCCTGCTCAATATTCATGTGCACGTCTTCCAGGGTCGTATCCCACTGAAAAAAACCTGCTTCGATCTCGGCCAGGATTTCTTCCAGACCTTTGTGAATTGCGAAACACTCTTCTTTAGTAATAATACCAACATGTGCCAACATTGATGCCTGGGCTTTGCTCCCCTGAATATCAAATACAGCTAACCGCTGGTCGAAGGAAACAGATTCACCAATACGAAGCATCCACTCAGCCGGTCCTTCTGAAAACCGCCCACCCCAAGTCACCTGTTTTTGTCCATTCGCCATAGTGGGCTACTTTTTTTGCTAACCACTTGTTTGGCAAATCTAAATCGCTTCAAGCTTCAAACTTTGAAATTCCTATTAGGCTGCATCCGCAGAACTGTCTGGCGCTTTGTCTTCGGAATTTCCCGATTCTTCTGAGTTATCTTCAGTAGTTTCTTTATATTTAATTGCCGGTTTTTCGCGCCCTTCGACAACCGCAAGACTGATCGTCACTTCTTCAACATTTTCGATTTGCGGCAGATCATACATGACGTCCAGCATGATATGCTCCATGATCGAACGCAGCGCCCGCGCGCCTGTTTTTAACTCAATTGCTTTGTCGGCAACAGCGCTTATTGCATTGGAAGTAAATTTCAAACGGACACCTTCCATTGAAAACAACTTGCTATACTGTTTGATCAAAGCGTTTTTTGTTTTTTGCAGGATGTACTCCAGATCAGATTTAGACAATTCGTCCAACACTGCGATCATTGGCAAACGTCCTATAAACTCAGGAATCATGCCGAAGTGAACCAGATCTTCGGGCTGAACATCGCGCAACAGTTCACCCAGGGGCACCTCGTTACTGCGCACATTGTGATTTGTGTCAAAGCCCATAGCTTTTGAACCGACGCGACTTTGTACAATTTTATCGAGACCGACAAATGCTCCGCCGCAGATAAAGAGGATGTTAGAGGTATCCAGTTGTATGTATTCCTGATTGGGATGTTTACGCCCACCCTGCGGTGGAACATTGCAGATCGTACCTTCTAAAATTTTAAGCAAAGCTTGCTGGACGCCCTCACCCGAAACATCCCGGGTGATGGAAACGTTGTCAGTCTTACGCCCGATCTTGTCAATTTCGTCGATGTAAATGATGCCGCGCTGCGCGCGCTCTACATCAAAGTCAGCGGCCTGCAGCAGTTGAAGCAGAATATTTTCAACGTCTTCGCCCACATAACCCGCTTCAGTCAAAGTAGTTGCATCGGCAATGGCAAAAGGCACATCAAGCAATTTTGCAAGTGTGCGGGCAAGTAAGGTTTTACCGCTTCCGGTAGGACCCAGCAGTAAAATGTTACTTTTTTCGATTTGAATATCGGCAAACTTGTCGTCCAAAATCGCAAATTCTGTGACTTCCTGGATACGATTTTCCGAACGTAATCGCTTGTAGTGATTGTAAACAGCAACAGCCAGTGCACGTTTGGCATAATCCTGACTAACAATATATTGATCCAGTTCTGCAGTAATTTGAGCAGGTTTGAGAAGATTAAATAAAGCACGGCTCTGTCTGCTGCCGCCCCTGCCTTTCTTTTGAACAGACAAATCCGTAAGCTCTCGCTCGATGATTGTTTTGCAAACAGACACACAGGAATCGCAGATATGTACATTTGCGGGTCCTGCAATCATCTTGCGCACCTCATTTTGTGCTTTGCCGCAAAACGAGCAAAAAGTCATCCGTGTCGATTTAGCCATACTTTAATACGATTTTTATTCGGTAATTTTTAAGCACTCGGCTTTCTTTCGATTACTTTGTCAACAATACCGTAATCGACTGCTTCATGTGCAGTCAGATAAAAATCACGATCTGAATCCTCAGCAATTTCCTTTTCTGTCTTATTGGTATGACTGGCAATCAGAATATTCATTTGTGTCCGCCAGCGGAGAATTTCTTTAGCTGCAATAGAAATATCAGATGTCTGACCCGTTGCTCCACCCATAGGCTGATGCATCATCACACGACTATTTGGCAAGGCATAACGCTTGCCCTTTGCTCCGGCGGCGAGTAAAAGTGTCGCCATACTTGCGGCCTGACCGACACAATAAGTAACAACATCACATTGTAGAAAATTCATCGTGTCATAAATCGCCATACCATCAGTCACACTACCACCGGGGGAATTAATGTAAAGACTAATATCTTTCTTGGGGTCTTCCATTTGCAGAAACAGCATCTGCGCGACCACAGCATTAGCGACAAAGTCGTTAATAGGTGTACCGATGAAGATAATACGGTCGCGCAACAGACGACTATAAATGTCCCAGGCACGCTCAGTGCGTCCTTCGCGTTCATAAACAGTAGGTAGTGGAACGTAGCTCACAATATTTAATTTCAATTAAGGGTTACTTGGAATATGGTTTAACGAGTTTTGCAGATTAAGTAATGGATGCAAAACCAGAACTTAAGTTTAGGCAGTTTCAATAAATTCGGAAGATTCAACGACAATTTCGCGTTCTGCTTTTTCAAGAATTAAATCCAGCGTTTTTCCTATAAGAATGCCATTTCGCATAAAATTCAAACGAGCCTGGTCTTGTTGAAGTTCTTTTACGATTTTCTCAGGCTTTTGACCAGTCTCCTGAGCTTCTGCCATAATCATACGTCCAAGGTCATTAGTATCAACCTCGACATTTTCCTTCTGAGCAATCTTTTTGAGGATTAATTCTGTCTTGAGACGAACATGCGCTGTCTTTCCCGCCTCATCATG
>JBNKZP010000071.1:0-8382 GCA_050301675.1 Puniceicoccaceae bacterium | reverse complement strand
CGCAAAAATGTAGTTGGCTGTCGCCCCAAAATGCAAACGGTCGAAGCCTTTGTTAGCCGAAACCCAGAGGCGATACTCATCTGTATCCTGAAATACCTGATCATCACCGACTCCAAATTCGTATCCGGCGCCAACCGCTACAAAGAGCTGCGAACCAACGTCCTGAAACAAGGCCCATTTGACTCCCAGACCAAGATCTTCCCAACCTTCGTCGCCTCCGCCAGTAATATCTTCCGAAAAGTTTGCATAGCCATCCTTGTAGGCAAGAAGTTGTATGTTTTCAGTAAGCGCTACACGTACTTGCAATGCATAAACTTCAACATCACCTTCAAGTTCACTTAACTCGTGATGAAGGAACCAGCCACGCACATCAGTGGTGACAAATGAATCTTCGTGAAAATAAGGCGCTGTGAGTGGACGCACTGTTTTTTGTTCCGCCGGGATAACTTCCCCGCTACCCCCCAGAATAACGAATTTGCTACCTTGTGCATTTGCAAAGGAACATACTGCCGCAAAAAGGACAGAAATGAATGAATAGTGTATAAGTTTCATAATTGAAATATAAGGTTAATTTTTAAAACTAACATTGTACTTATGCTAAGTTACAAAGTTAAAACAACTAAAATATGTTAGTATTTTTCACTCTTGGTGTGATTTTCTGAAAAGGAGACAGCAAATGTCCTCGCACCGCACGAGATTTCTTCTATCGTCATCGAAATCGCTTGATAATTTTGTCTGGCTCGATTTCGATTTTATAACTTTAACTCTTTTGCTATTCGGTATGATACAGAATGTCACGCTACTTGTTGGCGCAGGTGTACTTTGAAATATCATCGGTTATCTTTGTGCGCTTAGTGTTCTCTGTGGTTAAAAACTGCGTCTAACTTACGTGATATCTGTGCTAAACATGCACGGATTTTAAAAGTAAGGTACTAATCTTTTTAGATCATGCTGAAAGTATGATTATGAGCAAGAGTATGAGTTTGAATACGAGTATTCATTCTTGCTACAAATTAAAATCACACTCAAAACCAACTCGTCTAAAACAACAGACTTGCAAGCAATTCTCTCACAATAAATAACGAAAGACCAATTTTTTGCACAGTTGGCTTAATGAATGAATTTTCCATGAAATCGGCATCAAAAAAATCCCTTTTATCCAGTACTATTGCTGCAATCGCAATCATTCCACAACCACTCGAATTAAAAAACCTTGGAGGTTCGGTTCAATTCAACCCGGAAGCTAAAATTTCTTATGTGGGTGCCGAAGCTAAGCCGGTTGCAGAGTTAATTGCTTCACAACTGCGTGTGGCAACAGGTTATCTCCTGCCGGTATCCTCCGGAACAGACGGCTTTATTATTTTCAAAATTGTAAAAGATGATGCTCTTGAGAATGAAGGTTACACTCTCAAAGTGGACGACCAGGTACATATTTCAGCTCCAACCTCAACTGGTCTTTTTTACGGCGGACAGTCTCTACGCCAACTGCTGCCGGCAGAAATTTTCAGTCCAACGGCAATAGAGACAGATTGGATCATTCCGACTGTTGAAATTCGCGACAAGCCACGCTTTGGCTGGCGCGGACTACATCTCGACGTCTGTCGATATTTCATGCCAAAGGAAGATGTGCTCAAATTTATCGACACGATAGCAGCATTTAAATTTAATATATTTCACATGCATCTCACCGATGACCAGGGCTGGCGTGTAGAGATAAAAAAATATCCGAAACTCGTAGAAACCGGCTCTACCCGATCCGGTACACTGATCGGCCACTATTTGCAGGACGACAAGACCAAAAGTTTTGATACCGTCCCTCACGGAGGTTATTACACTCAGGAAGATCTTCGCGAACTCGTTGCCTTCGCAGCAGAGCGCAAAATAACAATTGTACCCGAAATCGACATTCCGGGTCACTCGCAGGCGGCAATTGCTGCCTATCCTGAACTGGGCTGTATCGATAAACCAGTTGAAGTTCGAAAAACCTGGGGAATCAGTGAACATATTCTCAATCCGGAGGAATCAACGATTGAATTTTACAAAGATGTTTTCACTGAAATCATGGACATTTTCCCATCCAAATTTATCCATATCGGCGGCGATGAAGCACTGAAAACTCAATGGGAAAACAGTCCACGCATCCAACAGCTTCTCAAAGAGCGAGGTCTTAAGGATATGCATGAAATGCAAAACTGGTTCGTGCATCAGTTCGACCAATTTTTCGCTGCAAATAACCGGCGTCTGATCGGATGGGATGAGATTGGAGACGATCCGAATCTTTCACAAGGCGCTGCCATTATGTGGTGGCGCTCTGATGAAGGTAAAGCCATTGCAGAAAATACCGCCAGGAACAAACGCGACATCGTCGTTGCGTCACACTTGGATACCTACTTCGATTATTATCAAGGTCCTGAAGATGAAGAACCGCTTGCGATCGGTGGAATGCTCACACTCGAAAAGGTCTATGCATTCGATCCGATCATACCAGAACTCAAGGATTATTCGAACCACGTCCTTGGCGCCCAGGGGCAGTTGTGGCGCGAGTATCTACCAACAACAAAAAGTGTCGAATATATGGCTTACCCTCGAGGTTGCGCACTTGCCGAAGTTCTCTGGCTCTCAAATGAAAAAAAGAACTTTGAAAACTTCCTGGAACGCATGAAAATCCAAAAAGCACGTTTCGATGCGGCTGATGTCAGCTACAGAAAAAAATGACTTTATTTTCTTTTTGCGTCGTACAAACGCTTTTCTTTGACCTGATTGGCTGCTTTACCAATCCGATCGCGCATGTAGTACATACGCGCACGCATAACGATAGACTCACGATCAATTTCGATTTTTTCAATCATTGGACTGTGTACGGGGAATACTTTTTCCACACCGACACCTGATGCAATTCGGCGCACGGTAAATGTCTCATGGATTCCACCACCTTTGCGAGCAATCACAATACCGGCAAAGACCTGAATACGTGTCTTATCACCTTCTTTAACTTTCAAGTGAACGCGGACACCATCACCGACTTTAAAGTCGGCACGATCCTCCATAAGCTGTTCACTTACAATTTCTTCTAGGATTGCTTGGCTCATAATTAAACTGTTTTGTCTGATAAAAGGTCTGGTCTCAACTGCCGGGTTTTTTTGATCTGTTGTTCCAGCCTCCATTTTGCAATGGCTGCATGATTCCCAGATGTTAAAACCTCAGGCACTTTCATCCCACGAAACTCCGCAGGTCGCGTGTATTGAGGAAAACCAAGAAAATTGTTCATAAAAGATTCGTCCGTCAAGGATTTTTCATCACCTAAAAACCCGGGTACAAATCGGCTCACACAATCAATTAACACGACCGCTGCCAAAGTCCCGTTGGTCAAAACATAATCGCCAATACTGATTTCCTGATTGATCAAATCATCACGTACACGCTGATCAACACCTTCATAATGTCCACTCAACAAAACAAGATGTTTTTCTTGCGACAGTTCACGTGCTAATTGACTGGTTAGTGGCTCACCATCCGGAGCCATATAAATTATTTTGGTTTCCGATCGGCGCAGCGAATCGACGGCAGCATAAATTGGCTCTGGCTTCATTACCATGCCGGGCCCACCACCAAACGGAATCTCATCGGTTTTATGATGCTTATCCACTGCCCAATCACGCAATTGGTGTGCCCTCAAACCAATCAATCCATTTTGCTGGCCACGAGCTAGCATACTGGACGATAAAAAACCCTCTACCATTTCCGGAAAGAGGGTTAAGATATCAAATTCTATTTGCATAGCGCAATCCTATGATTGCTCCGAAGCAAAATCTGAAAACGATTAAGCTTCTTCAGCCGCAGAAACAGCTTCTGCTGCTGCCGGAGCTTCTCGACGCGCTTTACGAATAAGACTGGCAGCTGTATCTGTCGGCTTC
Source organism: Puniceicoccaceae bacterium (assembly GCA_050301675.1). Lineage (GTDB taxonomy): Bacteria > Verrucomicrobiota > Verrucomicrobiia > Opitutales > Coraliomargaritaceae > Lentimonas. Next base: position 4,468 of record JBNKZP010000071.1, on the reverse strand, counting down.
GCACCAACTGACTTCCAATAATCAATACGCTCCAGTTTTAGATTGAGTTCATCCGTAACACGTTTTGCCTGAGGCTCGTAGGTACCAAGAACTTCGACAAAGCGGCCGTCGCGGCGTGAGGATGCCTCAGTAACAACCATGCGATAAAAGGGGCGATGGCTTGAGCCATGACGTTGGAGACGAATTTTTAATGCCATAGAAATTTAAGTTCGTAATAGTATACAAATTTTGAAAAAGATAAGAAAAAATCAGGATAGCATGTTGTCAAGTCCAGGTTTGCAAATTGAACAGACCCTAAGGATAAGACGATACAACTCCATCAGTAGACTTGAACTCTGTTTTAGAAACCACGAATATACGTATTTAGGCTAAACTACTCTGTCGCCTACCTCTTGAACTCTTCCAGGTCAGGAGGTACGATAGAAAGCGCTTCCTGCATGGTTGATATGCCCTCTTTGACTTTTAACATACTGTCCTGATGTAGTGTTTTCATGCCATTGCGCATGGCGATTCGCTTGATAATAATGGCTTCTTCTTCGGAATTGATTGCTTGTATAAGTTCTTCATTGATCGCCATTAACTCGTGTATCCCCACACGACCCTTGTAACCATTATCACCACAAGTAGGGCAGCCGGTATCGTTCGCTCTTGGCACCTTGCCGGTCCAGCCCAAAGCTCGCTCCATTATGGCAGCTTCGTTTCCCTCCTGTTCATACATCTGGCTACAGGACTTGCAGACTCGGCGCATTAGCCGCTGTGCACAGACGCATATCAAAGACGCTGAAATCATGAATGGCTCTATGCCCATTTCAGTCAATCGGGAAATTGTCGTTGCTGCATCATTTGTGTGTAACGTGCTGAAAAGCAAGTGCCCGGTAAGGGACGCTTCAACGGCTATGGTAGCGGTCTCTTTGTCTCGTATTTCGCCGACGAGAATGACATCGGGGTCCTGACGTAGAAATGAACGAAGCGCATTGGCAAAGGTCAGCCCAATTTTACGATGCATCTGCATTTGAAGGATACCATCCAGGGTATATTCAATCGGATCTTCCGCCGTGCGAATACAAACACCGACTTTGTTGATTTCATTCAACGCCGAATACAGAGTCATCGACTTACCGGATCCGGTAGGACCGCAATGCAGTACCATCCCATAGGATCGATTGATCAGCTTGCGATACTTTTCCAGATTTTCTTCGGAGAATCCAAGCGCAGGCAGGGGCAAGGTACTCTTTTGCTTATCCAGAATACGCATCACAACACCTTCCCCGTGGTTTAAGGGAGCGGTTGCCACACGCAAATCGACGTCAATACCTTTGCTATTGTACTGCTTAAACTGGATACGACCATCCTGAGGCAAACGCTTTTCTGCAATGTCCAGATCGGCCATAACTTTAAGGCGTGCAATAAGCGCATTGGACGCAGCAAGCGGCACGATCAGTTGTTCTTTTAAAACACCATCAATGCGGATGCGAACCCGTGTTTGTTTTTCGAATGGCTCAACGTGAATATCACTGGCGCCCGCATAATTAGCTTCTTCAATGATGCGATTGGCCAACCTGATAATAGGCGCGGACTCTTCATCCGACATTTCATCGTCCGATATTTCTTCGTCGACTTTCGCATCGCCTTCAAGGGCTTCGACAACGTCTTCAAATCCAACTCCCCTGCGACTGTCACTACTTCCGAGTACATTTTTGATGGCGCTTTCAAGACCGAGTAATACTGAAACGTGCATCCCGGTAATTTCTTTGACCTCGCTGACCTTATTGAGATCAAACGGATCACTCACCGCTATGACCACGAAATTACCAACAATGCCTAATGGCAGTATCAGGTGTTCACGACAAAAGTCCTGCTCGAGCCTGGTAAAGGTCTCTTCATTAACCAGACAGTTTTTTATGTTGATGGGAGGCAATTTAAACGCCTTTGCTTTTGCCATCAAAACATGAAACGGGGCAATCTTGTACTCGTCGAAGAGCAGTGTCTCCAGAGCAACTCCTGACATGTCTTCATCAGCGCTAATAATTGTCTGACACTGGTCTTCAGACAACTGCTCCATCTCAAGTAGGTTTCTGACAATTGAAGCCTGGATACGTGCAAGTGGCATAAGTCAATAATGTTAATGTCTTGTAGAGATACGTTTCTAAAACAAAGGCTACAAACTTTCATCTGCAACCGGGTCATCAGCAGTAAGCTGTTTTTCAATCGCTTCAATATAATAGCTAACAGAAACAATCGAAGTTGCATACCAGATAATTTTGCCGCCCAGAAGCTCTTCCCAATATTTTAGAACAGGTGAACTCAAGTAATAACAGGTTGCCAGCATAAACGTCTGATCAACTTGGTCAAAAGGCACCGTCAGTGTTGCCCAGCAGAGCGATAGATCCAGTTCGATTGATGGCTTGTACAGTTGTGTCTGCTTTAAATCGACCAGGCCTATTTTATGCTCTTCGACAATATGACGCAGCACCTCGTCTTCATCCAGCGCTTTTAAATCATGCAAAAGAATCTTAAGGATGGAGTTATTTTTGTAAGTATTCGTATCCTGAGCAGCTTTCATGAATTTTTCATTCGCTGCTTCCATCTGTGCACCGGTTATCAACCCTTTATCCTGAAGAAACGATGCCAGGAAGCGATTGCTACGAAGAATAAGTGCTCTGTTTTTATTCATACACAAATGTTTTTACTAACACGTTCAAATAACCGGCAGTCGGATTCAACATCCAATTAAAGCTAAAGAGCTACGCCACCCGCTCGACAATAAGTTCCGGCGGATTCGGGCGCTTGGGAGCCAGACGATAAGCGCTCTTAAGGTATTCAAGCGCTTCTTCCAGCTTTGATTCTTCGTTATAATGTATCATCATGAGCGGCTCGCCCTGCTTCACCTGAGTCCCGATTTTTCTAATCTCGGAAACACCAACAGCTGGATCGTACTTACCATTTTTTTTCATGGCAAGCTTCTGCACACCTTCTGCAATCATTCCGGCGTTGATGGTGTGAACATAACCGCGTTTAGGCGCTGGCAGTTTTCGAATGTATTTTGCTTTGGGGAACTTTTCAGGATCGTCGATCACATCCGTTGTTCCACCCTGAGCTTCGATCATCTCCTTAAATCGTTTAAGAGCGGAACCGTCCTTGAGGTGGCGTTGCACAGTTTGTTTTGCTGACAAAGTTGAACCTGCCACTCCGGCAAGACGCACGATTTCCATGCCTAGCTTTAGAACCAGTTCCTGCAAATCTTCAGGCCCTCCTCCTTTGAGCAGTTCTATCGCTTCTTTGATTTCGAGCGCAGTACCTACAGTATCACCCAGGGGCTGATTCATATCCGTTACCAAAGCAACACAGCGACGCTTCATAGAACGTCCGACACGTGTAATAGAGCGAGCAAGCTGCTTGGCCTGCTCCAGGTCCTTGACGAACGAGCCGTTGCCCCATTTCACATCAATCACAAGACCCTCGGCGCCTTCAGCTAATTTACGACTCAGCACACTGCCAGTGATCAGAGGCAAGCTGGGGATTGTCCCTGTTTGCTGACGCAATTGATGTAACTTCGTATCCACCGGTGAGATTTCCGGGCTCTGTTTAATTATAGTACAGCCAACTTCCTTCAACTGAGACTTAAAGCCCTCCAGATCAAGAATCGGATTAAACTTTGGGATTGAGGAAAGCTTATCCAGACTGCTGATCACGTACTCTTCATCGATACCATTCATTGCTGGCATAACAACACCACACGCAGCTGCCAAAGGAGTCAGCACCAGTGAGGTCTTATCACCCACACCGCCCGTGGAATATTTGTCAATCTTTGGACGTGCAATGTGTGTCAGGTCAATCACTTCTCCGGAAAGCATCATTTCCTCTGCAAACACGGCAATTTCCTGGGCTGACATACCCTGGAAAAAGATAGCCATTGCGAGCGCTGATTGTTGATATTCCGGAAGTTCATCATCCAGGATAGAATCAACAATATAGCGAATCTCATCCTCGGAAAATTCGCCACCATCACGTTTTTTCTCAACGAGGTAACTAAAGGAAGGCTTGATGAACTTACGAGTACTGATAATTTTCTTTCTCATATAATAAGAGTACAGATTGGAGTAAAATAAAAGCTGTGCAGATAATAGAAAAATATGTATTTTGTCGAGTCTTATTCTACAATATTCACGCGAATGGCTAATACGCCAAAGAACTTACTATGAGTGTCGCAAAATTAGCAAAGGTTCCTTAAAGGATAACTTGACCTATCTCGCTTAGATTCTTGCCTTTTACTTATGAAGAAAGTTTGGTTTAACCCATCTAAAGTAATCGAAAGCAAATTACTCAATATTGCCGCTCAAACAGACAGTATCGGTGATCAATTTGAACCGGATGTGCGTCCTGCGAATCCGCGCTTTGGAGATTATCAGTCAAATGGAGTACTGGCTTTCGCCAAAGCGAGAAACCTGAATCCGCGAGAAGTCGCAAC
>JBNKZP010000070.1:0-8419 GCA_050301675.1 Puniceicoccaceae bacterium | reverse complement strand
TTACTACCTGCCAGATGGCTCAAGTAGTGGCAGTGTCCTCAGACAGTTAATCAAACCACTATTTACTATTGCGGAAAATAGTGGCGCCGAAGACCCAAGGTTTATGACAGCAGTGCTTTTTGGTGGCATTCTTGGGTCTCTGTATTCGATACTGCAATTCATCTTTTCACCACTTTGGGGCTCCTATTCCGACCGGGCCGGGCGACGCAAGGTTCTGCTGATAACGATTTCCGGGCTGGCTCTCAGCTATGCCGCATGGTTTCTAGCTGCATCTTTCTGGGTGCTGGTGATTGCACGTATCCTTGGAGGCATCATGGGAGGCAACCTTTCCGTTGCAACAGCAGCAGTTGCCGATTCAACAACCCGCGAAAAAAGATCGGCAGGACTGGCTATTATTGGTATTGCGTTTGGACTCGGATTTATTGTTGGCCCCGGAATCGGCGGCCTGCTGGCAAAGATAAACCTGCTGGAGCATTATCCGTCATTGGAACGTTTTGGCATCAATCCGTTTTCTGTTCCGGCGCTGGTGAGTTGTATCCTGGCTCTGATAAACCTAGTTTGGGTGAGTACCAGCTTTAAGGAGACCTTGCCTCCTGAAAAACGCGGCGGCCATTCGGAATACAAAGGATTTTATGTCTTCCGAATCTTCAAAGGCAAGACTCCGGAAGCAACGCGCACAAATCTGATCTACCTGATTTACATGATAGCATTCAGCGGCATGGAATTTACACTGAGTTTCCTGGCAGTGGAGCGCTTTCTGTTCTCACCTGCCCAAAATGGCGGCATGTTTGTATTCATCGGCTTCATTCTGATCCTGGTTCAAGGAATCATTGTTCGCAAATTTGCAAATCCATTAGGTGAAAGAACACTTGCAATATATGGAGTTCTCTGTGGTATCATTGCATTTTTAGTGCTTTCCGCTGCAACTGATCTCTTAATCTTTTTCAGCGCACTTGCACTGATGGCTTTTTCGATTGGCCTGGCATCCCCGACCCTAAGCGCTCTGGTCTCGCTCTATGCAAAGGAGGCTGATCAAGGTGCCGCGCTTGGTGTCTTTCGTTCAGCAGGCTCACTGGCTCGGGCGATAGGCCCGTTGTTGGCTGCATTTGTCTTTTTTGCCTATGGTTCAAAAAGTACCTACCTATCCGGCGCGATTATTATTGTTCTTCCGCTTTTCATGGCCTTCAGGCTACCAAGACCGGACAAATAATTTCGGGTTTTCAGACTCAGCCCTGCGCATAAAAGTCGTCTATCTTCTTTGAAACATCCCGATAACTGATATCCATACTGTAAAGTGCCTTGTACTCTGTAATCGCTTTTTCGGCATCACCCTGTAATTCGTAGCAACTACCCAACTCGTAAAGCACATCTTTCTTTTGCTCTGTGGAGCCGGAAATCTCAGATTTGACGGTATTGAACTGCTCAGCGGCGAGGTCATAAAATCGTTTCGATTTATATACTTTACCGAGAAGTATCAATGCTTCGATACGTACTTTTGAACTACGCTGGGCAAATTGAAGCTCTCGGATTGCCTTATCTGCCTCGCCTTTTTCGTAGTAAAGCTCACCGAGTTCGTAGCGGTAACTAAACTCGTTCGGATAACGTCTTACAAGATCTTTTGTCTGAGCCAGGCGAAAGCCATACTCTTCCTTCCGAAGCGTTTCGAGTGCATTTTTTATCTCAGCATTTTCAGGATCTTCCGCCAGTTCTTGCTCTTTTGAGGTAATTACTTGCATTATCTTCTCAAGCTTGAGCGTATTTTCCAGTCGTTCGAGACTCACATCCGCACTGCCGGTTTCAAGCTTACGGGCTTTTGCAACCCACTCCAGAGCGTTATCAAGCTCTTTGAGCTTACGATAGTTGTTGTAGATCTCGCGATACAGATTTAGATTTTCCGGTTGTTCATGAACTGCTTTTTTGGCCTCATCAATCAGGGCGCGAATTTCGGAATCGCCTGTTTTGACTTTGCCAGCCTGCTCCAACTTATGCGCGGCTGCTTCATCTTTAAGCTTGTCGCGAAAACGTTCACTCTCCTCCCATTTACCCTTTTTGATTGATTGTTCAACAGATGCTTTGCGTATCATTGTCTGCAACTCGCTATCCGTTGGATGGGCTTTGTAGGCCTGGTCACCGACACGAATCGCTTCGTCGTTTTTACCAATGCGGATATAAGCCGACATCAATGCCTTGGCATTTTCCAGATTGTTTGGCTCTATTTTGTGAATTTCCTCAAAAGCAAATGCTGCGGTTTCATCCATTTCAAGCGCTTCAGCGGCGATACCAATGGCTTTGTGAGCGCTTACATTGAATGGATTCGAATTCAGTAATTTTTCTGCAGCAGACAATGCAGCTGCCGGATTTTTTTTGACCTTATCGATACTCCCGAGACCATGAAGCGCACTGCTTACTCTTGAGAACACAGAATTCAGAATTTTTGGCTTCCCGGCGTTCGCACGATGCTGCGCCTTACGCAATATTTTCCGCGCTTCCAGACACTGTGGATGCCGGTCTACAATATTTGTCATTACATCAACCGAGTAAGACGGATTTTTATCAAGCGCCTTGCGTACATTCTCAATTTGTTTGTACAAGCGAGAGTCTAATTCTCTGAGGGTAACTTCTTCCATATTATTAAAACCTTTCGTCCACCAATACCATACCTTACAAAATTAACTTCTCTCATAGAATGAGCGTGCTTGCCGCAACCATATTCCAACACGCCCACTTCGCAAGGTTTCTTCAGCCAGCGCCACACCGGCAGACATTTCCGACGCCGCACCTGAAATCCACAGTGCAATACCCGCATTTAATAAAACACTATTGCGCAAACCAGCAGGCACCGCATCATCAGAACCACTCAGTAGTGCATGCAAGATTGTGGTATTCCCGGTCACATCACTGCCCGCCAGATCAGAAAAATCGCACTCAGGCAATCCGAGGTCGGACGCCCTCAGAGTCTTTTCCAGATTCGACAGTTTGCCAAATCCGGCTATGTAATTTTCACCGGCACAACTCAGTTCATCGAGAGCCTCGCCCGACCGTCCAAGACCATGCACTACAAGACCTGATTTCAATCCCAGATCGCCTAATGCATGCGCCAACGGCTGCACCCATTGCTCAGAAAAAACACCCAACAACTGATGTGCCGGTCGCCCCGGATTAATCAGAGGTCCTAGTAAATTGAAAATGGTGCGCTGGCCAGCTTCCGCCAAAGCACGGCGCACGGGCATAATCTCCTTGAATGCAGGATGATAGGCAGGCGCAAAAAAGAAGCAGAAATTCAATTCGTCGAGTGAATCGTGCAATAACTGCATCGGAGCATTAATTCGGATTCCCACAGCTTCCAGCAAATCAGCGCTCCCACATTTAGAAGTAATCGAACGATTGCCGTGCTTAAAGACCGGTACTCCGGCCGCAGCAACAATGAAAGAAACTGCCGTAGAAATATTAAACGTGCCTGAACCATCGCCACCAGTACCACATACATCAATCGCTCGCTCCGTCCACTCCTCAACACCCGGATCAATCGCACGATCGCGAAAGACATGTGCGAAGGCTGCCACTTCCACAGCTGTTTCACCCTTGTTTGCAAGAGCCAGCAAAAACGCCTGCTTCTCGGCCATCGATACATCCGGACGAATCAGCAGATCAGCAACAGTACCAGCCTGTTCGGTTGTCAGGTCTGCCCTCCTTGTTAAAATCTCGGTAAATGGTTTGATTGCTTGCATTTAAAAAGTGATTTTATAAACAAGAACTGATCTTGATAAACCTCAAGTAAAATACAGGATTTATAAATTTGAAAACATATTACAATTCGCTTCCTCAATTTATTCTGATAAATCCTGCAAACTGACCGATAGATACATGAAATACACTGTAGTTCTTCTAATACTGGCTCTCTCATCGCTCCATGCAGCCGACGCAGAGCTTGAAGCCGTCGCCACCGCCGAGCCTGCAAAAGAAAGCCTGAGCTATACAGACGCATTTATTCTTGGACTTGTCGAAGGCATTACGGAATACTTGCCCATCTCCTCTACCGGTCATCTGATTATCACCAACGCACTGCTCGGACTTAATAGCGATACTCCGATAAAAGGCAAAAACGGCCAGCCTATTCTTGTAGAAAAAGATGGGATCGAACGCACCTACACCATAGGAGATGCCGCCTACGCCTATGCCATCGTCATACAGGCCGGCGCCATCGTAGCAGTCATCTTACTTTATTGGCGCACCATACTTACTATTCTGATGGGATTTCTTGGTAAAGACAAAGACGGTCGAAAATTAGCGATCAACTTAGTCGCTGCATTTATCCCAGCGGCGATTTTAGGTCTTCTACTGGATGATCTGATTGAAAGCGTATTGGGTGATAACGTTATTGCAGTCGCGGGCGCACTGATTGTTGGAGCAGGTGTCATGCTGGTCGTCGAGCGGTGGCGGCATCATGGTAAAAAAGGAGCCGTTCCACCCGAAGACGGCCCCGGCCTATCAGAACTCACACTTGGCAAATCGGTAATGATTGGCATTTTTCAATGTTTTGCTATGTGGCCAGGCACCAGCCGCTCCATAGCAACCATTGTAGGCGGCTATCTTGCAGGTCTTTCACCTGCACATGCAGCTGAATTTAGCTTCCTTCTGGGTCTCATAACCTTAAGCGCCGCTTCCGGTTACAAATTTGTTTCCGACGGCTCCGAAATGATTGCCGCGCTCAATATGGGGCCGGTTTTAGTGGGTTGTATCGTAGCCTTCATCTCGGCAGCGCTTGCTGTCAAGTGGCTCGTTGGCTACCTGAGCAAACACGGACTCGCACTGTTTGCATGGTACCGGATCGCCCTGGCTATCGCTATTTTTGCTTTAGTCAGTTAATCCTAGAAAGAGCGGTAGACTTATATCCTATTTATAAACTACGAAAGGTCACTAAATTGCTCGAAAACTATCAGCCGCCAAAAAGGTGAAACTTTTTCACAGTCATCCCACAGACAGGATTCTCTGTAGACAATTAACCACGAAGAGCACAGAGTACACGAAGAAACAATTGTTAATCAATGACTTAAAAAATGGATAAAATATATCTCCATTTGTTAGTTATTTTGAATTCAATGATTTTGCGCAATTCACCATTCCATAGAGTTTTTCGTATTCGATTCTGTTTTGTAAGTAATTCATTATGAGATGTCTTCGTGAACTCTGTGCTCTTCGTGGTTGATTTTCTATGGGATGGCTGTGAAACTTTTTTACCTTGGGTTATTTTGATCTATTCTATAACTCTTTGATGAACAATATACTGCAAAATTATTTCGCGGTTTTCGTAGTTCCAACTTCGTTTTAAGGTTCATTTTGTACCAATTCCGGAAGAATTTACGCACTGTGCAGGGCATTGCCATCGACAGCCAGGGCAGCTTCTTTAATCGCTTCGCTGACTGTGGGATGTGCATGGACTGTGCGTGCGAGGTCTTCGGCGCTGCCACCGTATTCCATATGTCCGACAATTGAAGCGATCAGTTCGGATGCTTGTTTACTGATGATCTGTGCACCGAGAATGCGATCCGTTTGTTTGCACGCGATGATTTTTGCAAATCCGTCTGTTGCATCAGTAGCAATTGCTCGACCATTGCCTGCAAAGTTGAATTTGCCGACTTTGACTTCAATACCTTTTGCCTTCGCGTCTGTTTCGCTGAGACCAACACTGGCGATCTCCGGATCGGTATAAATCACGTTGGGAATGAGATCGTAATTTACATGGCCCGCTTGCCCTGCAATAAGCTCCACACAGGCGATGGCTTCTTCTTCGGCTTTGTGAGCGAGCATCGGACCGGCAATCACATCGCCGATTGCATAAATGCCTGTAGCCGATGTTTTAAAGTTTTCGTCAACAGGAATGCGTCCTTTGTCATCTGTTGTGATTGCTGCATTCTCAAGACCAAGACCTTCTGTGTATGGTCTGCGGCCCACCGCAACCAGTACTTTGTCGACTTCAAACTCTATTATCTCGTCACCTTTTTCTGCCGTGAGGATATGCTTACTGCCGGATTTTTTAAGGCCGGTGACTTTGGTTTTTAAGTGAAATTGTAATCCTTGTTTCTTGAATAGTCGTTCTGCAGCTTTGGAGATATCCGGATCGAAGGTTGATGCAATTTGAGGGAGAAATTCGATAACAGTGACCTCTGCACCTAGGCGTGCCCATACGGAACCTAGCTCCAGACCAATTGCGCCGGCTCCAACAACGGCAAGTTTGCCAGGGACCTTTTCAAAGGCAATGGCTTCCGTACTACTGACAACGGTCTTGCCATCAAACTTAAGAAAGGGAAGTTCCACTGAGCTAGATCCTGTTGCAATCAGGATGTGTTTAGCGCTTAGAATGTGTTCTTCATTTTCTGTCCGGACTTTTACTTTTTGGTCTCCAGCCAAACTACCAAGGCCATTAAAAACAGTTATTTTATTGGCTTTCATGAGTTGCTCGATTCCGCCGCAAAGCCTGTTAACCGTTTGTTCTTTCTTGGCCATCATCTGTTTGATGTCGATTGAGAGATTCTTCAGGCCGATACCATGAATTGCTGCGCCGTGGCTTGCAAAGTGATACATTTCACTGGAATGCAACAATGCCTTACTCGGGATACAGCCTACGTTCAGGCAAGTACCACCCAGTGTTTTGTCTTTTTCAATGAGCGCAGTTTTTAATCCTAGCTGAGCGCCGCGAATGGCAGCGACATAACCGCCGGGCCCGGAGCCAATGATAATGAGGTCAAAGTTGCTTTCTGACATAATGAGTTGGTTTGAGATGCGTGATTTGTCCGCAGATTAAACAGATTTGCACAGATTATTTTTGTTATTATGGTTTGAAAAGATGATACGTTTAGTACCGAAGGGAAGGCTTGCCAAAGTTAATCGGCAATGCTCTTTCGTATCCAGTAGCTTTTAGGCAATTAATGACTTGGGCTTCTTCGGTTCCGTTAAGTTCTGAGAGGGCTTTGAGTTCAACAATTACATTATCATAACAGATAAGTTTCAGGATCTCTCTGCAAATCTGCGGGCATCTGCGAAATCTGCGGATTTATATGCCGAAGAGTAGTCGTGTCGGATCTTCTATTGCCTCTTTAACTTTTACCAGAAATGTGACGGCTTCTTTGCCATCGATAAGGCGATGGTCGTAACTAAGGGCCAGGTACATCATTGGGCGAATAACGATTTCACCTTTCACAACAACGGCTTTCTCTGTGATGTTATGAAGCCCCAAAATGGCGGACTGGGGATAGTTAATGATGGGTGTACTAAGCATAGAACCATAGATTCCGCCATTTGAAATAGTGAATACGCCGCCTTCAAGATCACTGATCTGAATTTTACCTTCACGAGCTGCCTTTGCATAGTCGAGAATGCTTTGCTCGATTTCAGCAAAGCTTTTTTTATCGCAATCACGAATGGTTGGTACCATCAGGCCTTTGTCTGTGCCGACGGCTACACCAATGTCGTAGTAGTGCTGTGTGACGATTTCGTTACCCTCGATACGCGCATTTACAGCAGGTACTGCCTCTAGGGCATGTGTTACGGCTTTGGTGAAGAAGGACATAAAGCCCAGCTTGATTCCATGTTGCTCAACGAATTTCTCCTGGTGCTGTTTGCGCAGCTTCATGACACCACTCATATCGACTTCGTTAAAAGTCGTTAGCAAGGCGCATTCTTGGGTTGCCTGAACAAGTCGCTCGGCGATCTTGCGCCGCAGCGGACTCATCTTCTTACGGGTTTCACGTTTTGTTGAAGCAGTGGAGGCTGTTGCTGTCTGTGATGTCGGCTTTTCCTGAACTGCTGCCGAAAGTATATCGGATTTTGTTACACGACCATCTTTACCAGAACCTTCTATCGTTGACGGATCGACTCCACTTTCATTCGCAGCTTTGCGGGCCGCAGGGGAAAGCGGGTGCTCTGTTTTTTCATGAAATGTGTCTGCTTTGGTATCCGTCTTGATTGGTGTGCCTGCTTCGGATTGAGCTGCCCGAGCATTTTCTTTTGACTTGTTGCCTTTGTCGGCAGGCGGGGCTGCGCTTTCGTCTATTGTCGCAACAACCTGCCCGATGTCGACTTCATCATCTGCCGCAGCTTTCAGGCTAATAATTCCGGATACCTCTGCATTGCCTTCGGAAGTAACTTTGTCAGTCTCCAATTCATAAAGTACTTGGTCTTTTTCGACGTAGTCGCCGTCTTGGACGTGCCATGTAGACAGGATGCCGCTGCTTATGGATTCTCCCATTGCAGGAATTTTAACTTCTGTAGCCATAATTGTGTAGGATTATAACAATGCTTGAATTTAAATAAATGCGACGACTATGCGAAAAAGGCGGTTTCGACAAGCTTAGTTTGTTCGTATTTATGCAGCGCCAGCGAACCGACCGCAGGACTGGCTGCTTGTTTCCGACCTGCATAA
>JBNKZP010000069.1:0-8507 GCA_050301675.1 Puniceicoccaceae bacterium | reverse complement strand
ATCATCCTCGGCAAGTGGCCACTCACTTCGATAGCCCTGGTAGAAATTCGGCGGGAACCCACCAAAAAATTCACTGAAGGCCAGATCGGTTTCACGGTCACCATAGTAACAGGCCGGGTCGTAAATTACCGGTTGTCCGTTTGCCAGGAAACTTGCATTCCCGGACCAGAGATCACCATGGAGCAATGAGGGCTCGGGGTGGTGGCCGCTTAGAATGTTTGGAACAGATCGAAGTAATGCATCCGTCTGCTCAAAGCGGTAGCCATTCTCACGAGCAAGTCTGAGTTGAAAACCGATACGGTAATCCCTGAAAAAGTCAGCCCAGCTGTCTGTCCAGCTATTATGTTGAGGTGTGCTACCAATAGTATTGTCACACTGCCAGCCAAAATGCTTAGCCGTATGCCGGTGAAGTCTTGCAAGTTGCTGGCCCATTTCCTGCCAGTTTCCTTGATTACTCAATTCAAGTCTTTCAAGAATCAGGTAAGCGGCGCCTTCAAAGCTTCCGTAAGCAATTGGGGCAGGTACACGAATCGTCCCGGTATTACGTATCGCTTCGAGCCCAGCAGCCTCGGCAATAAACATTTCCAGATTTTTACTGGTATTTAGCTTAACAAAATAACTTTCTTCCTCTCCATAGAGAATAACCGCATCATTAATACAGCCACCTCCACAAGCCTCAAATTTTTGTACCTTAAATGTATTACCAACTGTATCTTCGATGGATCTTTCGATTGCAGATTTGAGTTTTTCTTGCATACCTAATGTTTTAACTTAGCAACAGCATCGCTCAAATCAAATAACATCCAATCAGTGCATAGAAAATGAATTTTTACGAAACGGATGAATTGCTCCAGCAATACTTAATTTTTCATTATGCAAATGGCAAGGAACAGTTCCCTTATCCTTTTGGTGGGTCTGATGCAATCGGATTTCCGGAGCGTTGCGTATCCGAAGGTATTGATATTTCACTAATATCAAATGCTACCCGTGCTCTAGATCTTGGCTGTGCCGTAGGGCGATCTAGTTTCGAACTTGCTCGTTTTTGCGATGAAGTCGTTGGCATCGATTATTCCCAATCTTTCATTGATGCAGCCAATCGTTTAAAAAAAGATGGATTGCACTCCGCAACCCGTCGGGACGAGGGCCTGGCAACTACATCCCTTCAGGTAACAGTTTCACCTGAAATTGATCGCTCGCGCGTTTACTTTGAAAAAGGTGATGCACAGGACATCCGCTCCGATATTGGCAGCTTTGATATTGTGATTGCCTGCAATCTAATCTGTCGTTTGCCGGAACCTATGAAATTGCTTCGCCGACTCCCAAATCTGGTACGTCCCGGTGGGCAACTATTTATTACGACACCGTTTACGTGGTTAGAGACGTATACCCCTCAGGAAAACTGGCTGAGTGCCGGCGCTCAGGATTCATTCACAGGACTTAGGGCCGCACTGGAACCTCACTTTTCACTTAGCCGAGAATGGGATATGCCTTTTTTGATTCGTGAGCATGCCCGTAAATTTCAATACAGCATTGCACAGGCGAGTCGATGGCTTCGCGCCTTTTAAGCATAAAATTTTACTGACCGTCGGGTAGCATGAGATCAATGTCGACATCTTCGTCATAATCGACACCGGGCATTTCAAATCCGAAAAGATTCAGAAAGTTCTTTTGATAGCCCGCGTAGTCACTCATTTCATCCAGATTTTCGGTGGTAATGGTATTCCAGATTTTAACTACTTTCTCCTGAATATCTGCTTGCATCTCTAGATCATCGATACGGATGCGTCCATTCTCATCCAGCTTTACATTTTCCGAATACAAGTGTTCATCAAAAAGACGTATCATTTGCTCAATACAATCTTCATGAGTGCCTGCAGCTTTCATGAGTTTAAACAGGATCGAAATGTAAAGGGGAACAACAGGAATGGCAGAACTTGCCTGAGTGACAACTGCTTTGTTGACCGCGACATAAGCTGTGCAGTCATATGCTTCTGATATTGCCTCAGCGGCCCGCTCAACATCTTTTTTTGCCTGCCCAATGGTTCCATTTTTATAGATTGGCCAGGTGACTTCAGGGCCGATGTATGAATAGGCAACACTTTTTGCACCTGGTGCAAGTGCTTCAGCTTCGTGCAGTGCTTTCATCCACAGCTCCCAATCTTCGCCTCCCATCACTTTGACTGTGTGCTCGATTTCTTCTTCAGTGGCCGGTTCAATCTCAACATTTTTTATCTCGTTGCGATCTGTGTCGAGAGTCTGATTGACAAATGGCTTGTCACCAATCGGCTTGAGCACTGACTTGTAAGTTTCACCGGAAACCGGGTCGATCCTTCGTGGAGATGCCAGGCTATAGATTACCAGATCTACTTGCCCCAAGTCTGCTTTGATTTGAGCGATCGTTTGCTCTTTGATTTCTGTCGAAAAGGCATCCCCATTAATGCTTTTGGCATACAAGCCGGTCTCGTGAGCTGCTTTCTCAAAAGCAACTGAATTGTACCAGCCTGCGCTGGCTGGCTTCCCTTTTGCAGAAGGGCGTTCAAAAAATACACCCACAGTTGCCGCTTGATAACGAAAGGCTGCAGCAATGCGTGATGAAAGTCCGTAGCCTGTAGATGCTCCAATAACAAGAACCTTTTTGGGGCCGTTTGGCTTCTTATCAAGCTGTGCGATCTTTATTTCTTCACGAACTTTGGCTTCACAACCTTTTGGATGAGCAGTGATACATACAAATCCTCGAATGCGTGGTTTAACAATCATTGTGTTAGTTTAGTCGTCTACGATTGGAGAGACTTATCCACGACCGATGTCATATGCTTCAAAACCAATTTCACGGAGTATTTGGGGATCAATTAGATTTCGCCCATCGAAAAAGAAAGCCGGTAAATGCATCTGATCATAAATCTTTTGAAAATCCAGTTCTTTGAACTCGTCCCATTCTGTTAATATAAGCACTGCATGTGCGTCTTTAGTTGCTGCGTAAGCATCTTCACAGACTGTTACAGAAGTATCACCTTCTTCAAGCTGCAAGTCGCGGCGGATTTGTGCTTCGGTCACTTCCGGATCGTAAATGGCGATTTGAGCATGTTCTTCCAACAAATCTTTACATACATAGATAGAGGCTGACTCTCGTGTATCGTTCGTGTCTTTTTTGAAGGCAAAGCCAAGTACTGCTATTTTTTTATCAGAAACCGTATTAAACATTCTGGAGATGACACGTTGTGCAAACCGGCGTTTCTGGTAGTCATTCATTTCAACGACGCTATTCCAGTAGGCTGCGACTTCTGGCAATCCGAAGTACTCACATAGGTATACGAGATTAAGAATATCTTTTTGGAAGCAGGAACCTCCAAAACCAACTGATGCTTTTAAGAATTTGGGGCCGATCCGACTATCAGTACCGATTGCAAATGCAACTTCCTCGACGTTTGCCTCGGTTGCTTCACAAAGTGCAGAAATCGAGTTGATTGATGAAATACGTTGTGCAAGGAATGCATTGGCCGTGAGCTTCGAGAGTTCAGAAGACCATACATTGGTAGTCAATATCTTGTCGGAAGGCACCCATTGTGCATAAACATCAACCAGTTTTTGAATCGCAGCGAGCCCTTCAGGTGTTTGCTCACCACCAATTAGAACACGATCAGGATTCTCAAGGTCGGCAATGGCAGTACCTTCAGCTAAAAATTCAGGATTTGACAACACTTGAAAATTGCGACCGTCAGAATTTGCATCGAGGATCCGTTTAACTGACTCAGCAGTACGCACTGGCAACGTTGATTTTTCGACTACAATTTTGTCACTCTCGGCAATCTCGGCAATTTTGCGAGCACACTTCTCTAGGAAGCGCAAATCAGCGGCCCGTCCAGCGCCAACACCATATGTTTTAGTGGGCGTATTAACACTGATAAAAATCATTTCCGATTCGCGAATGGCCCCATCGACGTCAGTTGAAAAAAACAGATTTTTATCGCGACAACTTTTCACAATATCATCTAAGCCCGGTTCATAAACAGGCAGTTTGTCCGAATTCCATGCATCAATACGTGGCTGGCTAATATCAACCACAGTGACTGTGCAATCTTTGCACTTATTTGCGATCATGGCCATTGTGGGCCCACCTACATATCCAGCTCCTATACAACAGATTCTCATAATGATACTAAAAACATTCAAAGTGAATTTTTAGACAAGCTTATTTTCTAAAAAATAACACAGTCTCAAAATTATTATCCATCGATTTGTTTTTCCAGAAATGAAATAAGCTCGTCTTCACTAACACGTTTTTGTTCACACGTGTCACGATCGCGTAAGGTGATTGTGCCATCTTTCTCAATAGTATCAAAGTCAATAGTGACTCCAAAGGGTGTGCCGATTTCGTCTTGTCTGCGATAGCGTCGACCGATTGCGCCGGCGGCATCGTAGAATACGTTCCAGCGTCGTTGCAGTTTTTTGTACAGTTTTTGTGCTCGTTCGACTAATTCCGGTTTGTTTTTTAACAATGGGAAGATGGCAACTTTAAAGGGTGCAATTCTTGGGCTGAATTTGAGCAGTGTGCGTTTTTCCATCGTCCCTTTGTCATTGGGAACTTCGTCTTCGCAGTAAGCAGCAGTTAGCACTGCAAGCAGTGTGCGATCAACTCCGAGTGACGGCTCAATTACATGTGGCACATATTTTTCCTTTTTAGCTTCGTCAAAAATTGCCATGGATTTTCCGGAATATTCCTGGTGTTGCATCAGGTCGTAATCACCGCGGCAGGCAATGCCCCAGAGTTCCTGCCTGCCATGTGGAAAGTCAAACATCAAGTCAGTCGTAGCTTTCGAGTAAAAAGCCAGTTTTTCTTTTGGATGAATGTCTTCGGTTATAGACTCGCGTGGCAGACCGATGGAGACTAGCCATTCGATACAGGTGTCGAGCCATTCACGGTGAAGGGCCTTCCAATCAGCATCCGGCGCGATGAAGTACTCGATTTCCATCTGCTCGAACTCTCGGGAACGAAAGATGAAATTGCGCGGTGTTATTTCGTTGCGAAATGCCTTGCCGATCTGGGCGATACCAAAGGGTATTTTTACGCGGCCGGTATCGACGATGTTTTTGTAATTGGCAAAGATGCCCTGTGCAGTCTCCGGACGCAAGTAAGCAGTAGCAGAATCATCAGCAAGCGGGCCCACTTTAGTCTCAAACATGAGCTTGAACTCGCGCGGTGCAGTCAGAGATCCTGGCTTGCCGGTTGCCGGTGAAGGGATTTGGTCGTATTCTTCGGAAGTTGCCTGCATGTAGTCTTTAAGTATTACAGGGGCGAGTGTTCCTTGTTTGGCTGCTTTACGCTTGAGTTCATTAGCCGCTTTTTCGGCAATTTCCTGCTGGTCGGGAGATTCCAGAACGGAGACATAGCCGATCGTTTCATCATCGACAATAACAGGTGCGAAAAATAACTGATCGGCACGGTAGCGTAATTTGGATTCTTTGCAGTCTACCATAGGATCGGAAAATCCGTCTACGTGGCCGGAGGCTTTCCAGATACGCGGGTGCATGATGATGCTGGAGTCAAGACCCTCGATATCATCACGGCATTGTACCATAGCACGCCACCAAGCCTGTTTAATGTTGTTGCGCAGTTCTACGCCAAGTGGCCCATAATCGTA
The DNA here is from genome assembly GCA_050301675.1 of Puniceicoccaceae bacterium. Classification (GTDB taxonomy): domain Bacteria; phylum Verrucomicrobiota; class Verrucomicrobiia; order Opitutales; family Coraliomargaritaceae; genus Lentimonas. The sequence goes on along the minus strand of JBNKZP010000069.1, from coordinate 2,868 downwards.
AAAACCATTGTAACCTCCGTAAATTTCAGAAGAAGGGAAGATGAAACCGCGTCGTTTGCAAAGACCAACAATTTCTTCCATTAGCCTGTTATTGGATGATTGAGTTGCCATATCCTACGAAAGAATGAAGCTTTGAATATTGGGTCAAGGTTGGAAAGCGAATATACGTGTGAACATCGAACTTTTAACTTCAAACTTTGAATATTGATTACGATATAAGTTTTCACTGATTATTTTTAGGAATACAACAATTGCTATCAGAAAAAAACCGCGTTTTAAATCAATAATGGATCATCAAAAACCGCAGATTCAGATAAAGTCGAGCAGAGTAAAAAATAAAAAAACCAGGCAACTGCGCGGTCACCATTTGGTTATACTTAGGATGGTGAGTTTTTTGATCCGGTTGTGGACGCGAACGTTGCGGTTCCAGTTTGGGGCAGATGTTCGAAAAGTAATTGAAGGTGAGCTGCCACCGGTAGTTGCTGTGCTATGGCATAACCGATTATTTGTTGTGCCTGAATTTTACCGGCGATATGTGCACAATCGTAAGCTGGCAGCTATTGTCAGTGCCAGTAGCGCGGGTGCCTGGCTCTCAGGCTTGCTCGAACAATTGGAAATCCAACCTATTCGTGGTTCGAGAAATCGCAGAGGAACACAGGCTTTTCGCGAAATGCTGAAAGCAAATAAATCCGGTTATGATTTAGGGATTACTCCGGATGGTTCCCGAGGACCAGTCTATGATATGAAGCCTGGAGCTGCAACTCTGGCTTTGCGAACGGGCTCACCAATCGTACTTTTATCGTTCAATTTCCAACAATCATTTCGTCTGAAGAGTTGGGACCGGTTTTATATACCTTGTCCATTCAGCAGTGTAGAAGTGAAGATGGATCTAATCGAAAAAGGTCATGAGACTTTGGGTGATGATCCAATACAAGCTGCTAAACGACTTAAAACTCGCCTGGATGCAATCTCAGAAGATCAAAATAATGATTTTTCTAGCGAAGTTGTTTGATGTTTGCTCCAATAATCCTACCAGATAAATACCGGTGAACTAATCGATTTGCTGCCGGCCTTTATGGTCAGATCATCACCTTCGGCCCAGATTTGATCATTGATCAGAAATTTAAATGTGATTGTACCGGTAGCCTTGGTCGTGGCGAATGCCCACTCAGCCGCGGAAGTGTTTTTCATTGCAACACCTTTTTCCCAACTGAGACCGGCGCCCTCACCACGGATATAAAGTGTGTTGCCAAATCCAACATCAGCGTATGCTACGATATTTGTGTTGAGTGCTTTCTTTGCAGTTGTTTTCTTTACGGCAACTTTCTTCGTCGCGACTTTCTTTGCAGGTGCTTTCTTTGCAGGTGCTTTCTTCGTGACAACTTTTTTTGTGACAGCTTTCTTAACAGTAGCTTTTTTAGCAGGCGCTTTCTTTACGGTAGCAGCTGTTTTCTTCGAAGCAGTGGTCTTTTTTGTCGCTGTTTTTTTTGCAGGTTGTTTGTCCATAGTAACTGTAAATTAATTGTGAGATTTGAGTGAAGTTAAAATGATGCTTTGAACAAATACAAATTTTATCTAACCGATTTTTTGCTTCCCGGTCAGAAGGTAGATCACTTCTTCTGCCAGGTTTTTAGCGTGGTCAGCGATGCGTTCAATCGATTTTGAAATGAATATTTTTTGGAAGTAAGTGGCATCTTCTGTTTTGTCGTTTTTATAACCACCGGAAAAAAACTTGAAATTCTCTTTGTTTAGCAAGTTGACTTCTTTGTCACGTGCAATGACTTCTTTGGCAAGTTCAACATCTTCTTCAATCAGTGCTGTGATGGCATCTTGCATCATTGAACTGGCTATTTGGCTCATCTCACCAATGGCTGCGGTCTCACCGACAACTCCGTTCTTTGTCAGAACTTTTTTAGCCTGAAGCGCTATCTTTTGAGCTTCGTCTCCTGCTCGTTCGAGATCATGGCTTGCTTTTATTGCGACAAAAATAAAGCGAACATCCATCGAGACGGGAGCCCGAAGTGTTATATAACGCACAGAAGCCTGGTCGATTTCAAATTCCAATTGGTCGATTGTATCGTCCATGGTTATTGCTTTTGTGAGTTTTTCCAGATTGTTTTCGAGCAGTCCTTCGATCGCGATATTGGCAGCTTCTTTTGCTTTTTCCCCTATGAGGACAAGTTTTGTGCGAAGATCTTCGAGTTCCTGTTGATAGAAGCGTTTCATGCAGTTTTCATAATTGCTCTACGAGCAACAAAATTTTAGTAAACTCTATTTAACCAAAACGTCCAGAAATATAAGCTTCTGTTTTCGCATCATTAGGATTCATGAATATCTGGTCGGTTTGTCCGTACTCGATTAATTTGCCCAGGTAAAAAAAGGCCGTACGATCGGAAACTCGAGCAGCCTGTTGCATGCTGTGCGTTACGATTATAATGGTATATTGCTTCTTTAGCGTATGGATGAGTTCTTCAATTTTTGCCGTCGCAATTGGGTCCAGGGCTGAACAAGGCTCGTCCATAAGCAAAATTTTTGGGCGTACGGCAAGTGCGCGAGCGATGCAGAGACGTTGCTGCTGACCACCCGACATGCCCAATGCACTTTCATTGAGGCGATCTTTGACCTCGTCCCACAGTGCTGCACTGCGCAGGCATTCTTCGACGACCATATCAATCTCACTCTTCTTACGAATATTTTGGATGCGTAATCCATAGGCAATGTTCTCATAGATTGATTTTGGAAATGGGTTCGATTTCTGAAAGACCATGCCAACGTGTTTCCGGAGTTCGATTACATCAACATCTTTATCGTAAATATTTACTCCGCTGATTTCGATTTCACCTTTTTTGATATGCGCGATGTCAATCA
>JBNKZP010000068.1:0-8510 GCA_050301675.1 Puniceicoccaceae bacterium | reverse complement strand
CAGAAACCTTCGCTAAGCTTGCGCGCGGACACTGGGGCGGTTGTGAGATACGCAATCACTGGGTTCGCGACCATTGCATGCGCGAAGACAAAACACGCTCGAAAAACTACAAGCTCAACTGCGCCCTTGCCGGGCTAAGAGTCTGCCTGATCGCAATCAAATCACTGCTGTACCCAACACAGTGCTGGCCTGAACTACAGGAGCGATGTCAACGATATCCGGATATAGCTTTCCGGGCTGTCGCCAAGATGCGATCCAAATGAAGTTACCTTGCCCGAGTTACACTTTAACAGCCGCTCGCTTGTCTTGATTTAAGCTTACGGTTTCAAACCTTTTAGAGAGTGGCATAATTCAAAGTTCGAAGTTCAAAGTTCGATGTTCAACGTTCAAAAAGGTTTCCCAGGGCAACAGCGCACATTTAATACGAGCCGGGAATTTGCGTACACCTGCAAGAGCGGCCAGTTCTTCATCAATTGTTGGATCGACAGGCGCATCATCATCCGTCGATAACAACTCGCGAATACGATCAGACACTTCTGCGGCTTCCTTCTGTGATTTATCTTTGAGTAACACAGACATTATTGAAGCGGATGCTTTGCAGATCGCGCACGACGCAGACTCAAAGCATATTTGTTTGATCCGGCTTTCTTCCATTGTCAGAAACACAGTGACCTTATCACCGCAGAGCGGATTGTAACCTTCTGCAAAGTGGGTATACGCATCCGGCTTACCGTAGTTTCTCGGTTCCTTATTATGATCGCGAATAATGCTTTGATAGAGGTTATGGAGTGCTTCTGACACGACAATGCTACCGTTGAAATTGAAACCTGTGATCTAAGAACTCACAGGCTCAAGTGAAAAACTGTTTCATCTTCTTTACTGCTTCGACCAGTCGTTCGACATCTTCAAAATCATTGTAAAATGCAAAGGAAGCACGCGCCGTAGCGGGCACTCCAAAACGCTTTAACAGTGGCTGTGTACAGTGATGACCTGCCCGGATCGCCACACCGTCTGCATCCAGAAAAGTGCTGATATCGTGCGGATGGACATCCTCGAGCAAAAACGATAGCACGGATGCTTTTCCCGGCGCTGTTCCAATCAGACGAATCCCTTCAATTGCGGCAAGCTGTTCGGTCGCCAAAAGCAAAAGCTCGGTTTCGTGTTGCAGGGCGCCTTCGCGATCCAGTCCATTTAAATATTCCAGCGCAGCGCCCAGACCAATCACACCTTCGATATGCGGCGTTCCTGCTTCGAATTTACCGGGAATACCCTTGTAGGTCGTGCCTTCGAAGTCGACCCGCTCAATCATATCACCACCGCTTTGATACGGTGGTAGACGTTCGAGCCATTCACGCTTGCCCCAAAGGACACCAATCCCGGTCGGGCCACAAACCTTGTGCCCGGAAAAAACAAAAAAGTCGCACCCAAGATCGCTCACACTTACAGGCATGTGAGGCGCCGATTGAGCGCCATCGACCAATACCGGGACATCAAGTGCATGCGCTTTCTCAATGATAGTCTTGACCGGATTGATCGTGCCCAGCGCGTTGGAAACATGTACTACCGAGACAAGCCGTGTTTTTTCTGTTAATAATTTTTCGAAAGCATCCATGTCCAGCACGCCATCGTCATCAACCGGTACAACCTTTAGCACTGCTCCTGTCTTTTGAGCTGCAATTTGCCATGGCACGATATTGGCGTGATGTTCCATATGGGTGATCAGAATTTCATCGCCCGGTTGAAACACAGATTCTATAAATCCGTGCGCAATCAGGTTGATCCCCTCCGTTGCGCCGCGAACAAATATGATCTCATCCGAGTCTGCCGCACCTATAAAATTCGCAACCTTTCGACGTGTCATCTCATATGCATCCGTTACCCGCTCGCTCAAGTAGTGAACCCCTCGGTGTACATTTGAATTTTCCGACCGATAGTAGCGAGCAATTGTTTCAATAACTACAAGTGGTTTTTGCGAAGTCGCCGCACTATCCAAATAAGTGAGAGGCTTCCCTCTTATCTGAGTCGATAAAATAGGAAAATCGGCTCGCACGCGTTTATAATCAAATGTTTTCAGTAGATCCATAATGACAACCTCACAAACTTAAATGAGAATCTCAATTTGAATTCACAGTCATTCCACAAAATTTTGTGTGGATAATTAACCACAGAATACTCAGAAAGCACAGAAGGTTATTGTAATCAGAAACTTGGAAATTTATTGAGGGTTCTGAATTCTATGGGATGGTGAAACATAAATAATCATAAGGATCGGTGCACTCTATAGTTAATTTTTCATAAAACGGCAAAGCATTAAATTTGCAATTGAGTCTATAAATTTGACAAATACCACAAACTTTAAATCATCTGCGTGGAAAAATTTCAATGAAAAGTTACTCTTTAAAGGATTTGAAGAGTTGACCATTTATAAACCAGTCAATTAAAACCTCAGTTTAAGTCTTAGTAACTTTCTAAACGTATCATAAATCTATGTCACTTATTGAATCTGAATTAACCCAACTAGAAAATATCCCTACCCAAATTTTCAGCGATGCGGATGCTGCCTGCAAAACCGTTGCAGATGCTATTACACAGTTGATAGATGAACGGAATGCGGCCAACAAGCCCACGATCCTGGGGCTTGCAACTGGCTCCACACCTGTCCGCTTATATCGTGAATTGATTCGGCGTCATAAAGAGGAAGGGCTTTCATTTGCCAACGTGATCACTTTCAACCTGGACGAATACTACGGCCTATCAGGCGATCATCCGGAGAGCTATCGCAAATTCATGCAGGATCAACTATTTGATCATGTAGATCTGAAACCTGAAAATACTCACGTACCTGACGGTACTGTAGAACGTGATGCAGTATTCAAGTCGTGCAAAGCGTACGAAGATGCGATTAATGCAGCCGGTGGCATCGACATACAAATCTTAGGAATTGGTCGCACCGGACATATTGGCTTTAACGAGCCTGGATCCGGCCCGGAGACTCGTACACGTCTGGTCACTCTGGACCCCCTAACCCGCACCGATGCCGCACGGGATTTCCTTGGAGAAGAAAACGTACCACGCTATGCCATTACAATGGGAGTTGGCACGATTCTGGATGCTCACAAAGTATTTTTGCTCGCCTGGGGTGAAAGCAAAGCATCCATCATTGCTAAAACCGTCGAGGGACAACAGACAGATACAATTCCGGCTACTTTCCTTCAGCAACATAAGCAGTGCACCTTTTGTATTGATGAAGCTGCGGCCAGCCATCTGACCCGCCAACGCTATCCCTGGCTTGTGGGACCGGTCAAATGGACAGATGCAATGACTCGCAAAGCCGTTCTCTGGCTGGCACAAAAGACCCAAAAACCCATTCTCAAACTGGTTGACGACGATTACACGGAGCATGGCATGTCTGATCTGCTAATAGAGCATGGATCGGCCTACCAATTGAACATTCGTATGTTTAATGTAACTCAGCACACGATCACCGGCTGGCCGGGTGGCAAACCGAACGTAGATGACAGTACTCGTCCGGAGCGAGCCAAACCCAGCCCGAAACGCTCATTGATCCTCAGCCCGGAACCACTGGATGATGTCTACTGCATGGGCGGTACGATCGAACGGCTGAAATTACAGGGCAATGATGTAACGCTTGCCTACCAAACGTCCGGCAATCTGGCAGTTCCCGATACTGATGTAAAAAGTGCCGTTGAGTGGATGATCGAATTAGGTGAATCGCGCAATGGCACAATCGATTCTGACTATGCCAAAAAGATTGAAAAGCAACTCGATGACAAAGGCGTCTTTGGCAAAGACACTGCTGAAATCCGCCACTTGAAAGGACTGATTCGGCGCAGCGAAGCACGTGCCTCGGCCAAGATACTTGGAATCGACACCGCAAAGCTACGGTTCATGGATCTGCCATTTTATGAAAACGGACGCTATCGCCGCTTCGTCGCAACAAAATCTGACTCCAATCAAATGTGCAATCTGCTCGAAAGCATACGACCCCACCAGATATTTACTACTGGTTATGGCCATGACCCACTTTCGGTATCCGCGCTTTGTTTTAGTATCCTAACTGCCGCGCTTGAAAAGTGTGCAGACTCAGCATGGGTCAAAGACTGTACTATCTGGCTTTACAGAGGAGTTGCCCAGGAATGGGAGGCTCATGAAATAGACATGGCGATACCTCTCTCACCTGATGAACTTAGAAATAAACTGCAAAGCATTCACCAGCATCGGACACAACATAAGCAAAACACAGCAAAAAACAGTCATAACATCTGGGATGTTGCACACGATATCAACTGTAGCACTGCAAAACTTTATGATGCGTTCGGCCTTTCAGAGTTTGAAGCCATTGAATGCTTTAAAAAATTCAGATCCTAACAATGATTGATGTAACGCCCATTTTTAGACCGAAACTCGATCCGGACTTTATTCCAGCAGAACTTTGGAATAAAGCTTATTTGACATTGGTTAATACAGTAGATGATAACCTGCCAATACGTATTTCCATTTCACGTCCTGATGGTACTGCCTGGACTTATGATACAAAAATATTACCGGACACTTCGCAGAATGCTGGAGTCACCTGGCATTATTGTGAACGACTGATAAAATTTCTACTCTGGGCGTGGGGCGGCTCCCGTGTATACATTGCCGGTGCACCACACATCGCAGCCAAACTGAACGAAGTTTACTCGTCCGGTGGCAAACGCGCCTTTGATCATGATTTTATCGGTAGAGCCTGTTTTTGTGATTCATTTAAAATAGAAACTGCAGAATTCGATTCACTTCAAACTACCTGCAACCACTCCCACAAAACAGCCAATCCGCTTACAGGTAACCGTATCGGATTTGACTTAGGTGGCAGCGATCGCAAATGCGCGGCTATTATCGATGGTAAAGTCGTTTTTTCTGAAGAAATCAAATGGGACCCCTACTTTGAAAGTGACCCGGATTATCATTGTGCAGGCATAGCTGATAGTATCCAACGTGCAGCAAAGCACTTGAAAACAGTCGATGCTATCGGTGGCAGTGCAGCTGGCATTTATATCGACAACGAACCACGTGTAGGCTCGCTCTACAGAGGGATCAGCCCGGAAGACTTTAACAAGAAGATCCGGTCCGTATTTAAAGATCTGAAGAAGCAGTGGAACAATGTTCCGTTTGAAGTCGTCAATGATGGCGACGTAACTGCAATTGCCGGTTCTATGGCTATTAATGATAGCGCCGTACTTGGCATTTCGATGGGCACAAGTCTTGCAGCAGGTTACATTGATGGTCATAACACCATTAAAGGCTGGCTCAACGAACTCGCATTCGTGCCCGTTGATTATCGGACAAATGGCCCCATTGACGAATGGAGTGGCGATATTGGCTGTGGTGTACAATACTTTTCCCAGCAAGCTGTCGGAAGGCTTATTCCGGCATCAGGGCTTGAAATCGATGATTCACTGAAGTTACCTGAAAAACTGGAAGCCGTACAGGAAAGGATGAGCCAGGGTGATGAACGTGCTGCCGACATCTATGAAACCATCGGCACCTACTTCGGTTATACCATTGCCCACTTTGATAATTTTTACGACTTCCGCCATCTGCTCTTCCTTGGACGCGTCAGTTCAGGCGCAGGAGGTGAACTTATCTTGAAAGTAGCTCGCAACGTTTTAGATAAAGAATTCCCGGCGCTTTCTGAGAAAGTAAAGTTCCAGACACCCGATGAGAAAACAAAGCGCCATGGCCAAGCAATTGCTGCCGCAAGTCTTCCAAGCCTGTAATTTTCCGAAAAATTTTCAAGTCTTGCATACAATACTTTCACCCGTCATTTAGTATACCCTGATTTACAATGAATTTGTCACAAAAAAACTACGACCTTTATATTCCTGACCTGGCTCCGCTGGAAAAAGCAGTTAGCCGCACAACACATCTCGGAATCGGCGCCCATCAGGACGATCTTGAATTCATGGCGCTCCATGGTATCCTGAGTTGTTTTCAGAAAAACGATCTTTGGTTTAGCGGGGTTACCTGCACTGACGGCGCCGGGAGTTCACGCACCGGCGCCTATGCTGACTTTAGTGATGATGAAATGAAAGCTGTCCGTATCGAAGAGCAAAAGACAGCCGCTAAAATCGGACAGTTTGGTTTCATGGCTCAACTCGGACATCCGAGCAGTCATACCAAGACTTCAGACAATCGAAAATCACTGGTCGAAGACATCAAAAATATTCTACAGGCCGCTCAACCTGATGTTGTCTATACACACAATCCGTTTGATAAGCACGCAACTCACATCGGAGTCATGCTCGCAACACTTGCAGCCATACGTGAATTACCCGAAGGAGCACGTCCCACACAGTTGTTTGGCTGTGAGGTGTGGCGAGCGCTTGACTGGCTGCCAGACTCGGCGAAAACGATTCACGATGTGAGCGCACATCCGAACCTGGCTGCTTCACTCAATGGTGTCTTCGACTCGCAGATTACCGGTGGCAAACGTTACGACCTGGCGGTTGAAGGGCGTCGCATGGCCAACGCAACATTTTTTGACTCACACAGTGTCGACACTGCCAATCGAATACAGTATGCTATCGATCTGAGCGAACTTATTGCCTCTGAAACCTCCTTGGAAAACTTCATGCAAGAAAAGCTGACTCAGTTTAACCAAGAAATATTTGACCAATTAAAGAACTTATTATGAGCACCATTATTGCAGATATACATGCCCGTGAGATTATTGACTCGCGCGGTAATCCAACAATCGAAGTTGATGTCGAGCTTGAGTCCGGCGTTTTCGGGCGCGCAGCAGTACCCTCTGGCGCCAGCACCGGAGAAAACGAAGCAGTTGAGCTGCGAGACGGTGACAAATCACGCTACCTTGGCAAAGGCGTTCTCAAAGCAGTTGAAAATGTTAATGATCCCATTGCTTTTGAACTAGAAGGCCTTGATGCATGCGATCAGACTGCTATTGATAAAATCATGCTCGATCTGGATGGAACGCCCAACAAAAGCAAACTGGGTGCTAATGCTATTCTCGCAGTTTCACTCGCCGTCATGCGTGCTGCAGCGAGCGCAGTGGGACTACCCATCTACAAATACATCGGTGGTCCTAATGCAAAAGTACTGCCAGTGCCGATGATGAATGTTATCAATGGTGGTTCGCATTCAGACGCACCCATTGCCTTTCAGGAATTCATGATCCGCCCCGTGGGAGCTAAGACATTCAGCGAAGCAATTCGCATGGGTGCCGAGTGCTTCCATAGTCTAAAAAAAGTATTGCACAGTCGCGGGCTGAGCACCGCCGTTGGCGACGAAGGTGGCTTCGCACCTAAATTTAACGGCACGGAAGATGCACTCGACACACTCATAAAAGCTGTTGAAAGCGCTGGCTACAAGATTGGTCGCGATATAACATTTGCACTGGATTGTGCTTCGTCCGAATTTTATAGTAACGGTGTCTACGATTATTCGAAGTTCGAAGGTGACGGCGGCGCCAAACGTTCTTCCGAAGAACAGGCTGCTTACCTGGCTGAACTTACTTCAAAGTATCCAATCGATTCGATTGAAGATGGCTGTGATGAAAACGACTGGGATGGCTGGAAAATACTGACTGACAAAATTGGAGACAAAGTACAACTCGTCGGCGATGATCTCTTTGTAACCAATGTTGAATTCCTTAAAAAAGGAATCGAACTAGGCGTAGCCAACTCCATCCTCGTAAAAGTCAATCAGATTGGCACACTCACTGAAACATTGGATGCCATCGAACTAGGTAAAAACAATGGTTACAATTCGGTGATCTCACACCGCTCCGGTGAGACGGAAGATACAACAATCGCAGATATTGCAGTTGCAACCAACGCAGGGCAAATAAAAACCGGCTCCATGAGTCGTTCCGACCGCATCGCAAAATATAATCAGTTACTTCGTATTGAAGAAGAACTTGGAGAATCAGCAATTTACGCAGGTACACTTTAAGTACATATCGAACATATTTACGAACACCGAACTTCGAACGTTCAACATCGAATGCTAAATGCCAATGATGCACATTCAAAATGTGATTCATACAAACACGCTATTTCCAACTACGAATTTGCCTTAGTGCATCTTTTCGCTAAGTTATAGCCTGATGACTTTAAAAGAAAAGCAAACTGCACTCGTTGAGGAAATCACCCTGATTCCTGATCCCTACGAAAGATTGGGATACATTGTAGAACGTGGGAAAAAAGCAACTGTGCTGCCGGAAGAGTTACATATCGACAGTTTCAAGATCGAAGGATGCATGTCACAACTCTGGGTCGTTCCAGAATTTAAGGATAACCGCTGCTTTTTTCGATCGGACTCCGACTCGGCTATTGTCAAAGGAATTGCGGATCTACTGTGCACCTTCTACAGTGACACCCGCCCTGAAGAAATTCTCGCCAATAATGCTGAGTTCTTGGGTGAGGTCGGTATCACCCAGCACTTATCTCCCAACAGAAGAAATGGCCTTAGCCGGATCGTTGAATCAA
>JBNKZP010000067.1:0-8710 GCA_050301675.1 Puniceicoccaceae bacterium | reverse complement strand
TGTGAACATGGGCTAGAGGCCGAATGCTGGCCCAAACGTCGGTTATCTCTTTTCCTTTTTCTTTATTCGATTAAATATCTTCAGAAATTCATATAATTTCCAAAATTCATAAAAAATAAAATAAAGCTCAGAAAAATACATAGTAAATTTTTGTAGAATACTTTTGATTGGATCTTGGCAATAGGCCTGACCAAATTCCATTTTGTGCTCTGTTGTCTCTTACAAAATTCCTATTAATCAAATTTTGGAGTATTTCACGACTGACTTTTCCTATGCTTTTGGCGAATTCTTCTTCTGTGCGAGCCTGAGTACGCAGACGTGGGACGATGGGTTCTATCTCGCGGCGTAATTGCTCAACCGTAATTATTTTTCCCTCGGCAATAGCAGCAATCCCATTGCCAAGTTCGGGCAAAATATTGTCTTGCTGTCCATGCAGGTGGATTGAAAAGATCAACGAGATCGTGGCAGCAAGAGCAGACCAGAGATTATGCTTTGGCATGAGGATGTTTAATTTTCTTTTCATTTTGCAAATAGTTCGTTGAGCGCCTTTAGATCTCGTTCATCCTGGGCTCGAACGTGTCGAGCACGCTTATAGGACGCACTATTCTTCGTGCAGACCAGTTGATAGGGTCTGCCTTTCTCCACGGTTTTACAATCCACATCAATACTTTCAGACTTAATTATCTGCTTCATTTGCTCACGGATAGACTGCCTGACCGGATAAACGTATAATTTTTGAACCGGGTCTTTCAGAAAAGTCGAAAACTTTGGATAAAGCTTATCTATCTTAACAGTGCTAGGGCGTGCCCAATCCGGATAAGGTAAAATCGCCTGCGAGACTTCATCAGCCAACTGTGTTTTGACCCAGTTTGCGATCTCCGGACAAAGTGAATTCGGCTCCCGATAATAACGATTTCCTGTTGTCTGCAAAAGCGCCGGAACAAGCGTTTGCCTTATTGCCTCCAAAGAACGATCTGCAAGAACAAACTTGCGTATGGAGTACCGTATGGCTTCGTCTGACACCAGAAACGATCCTGCCAGTAAACAATGTATTTCATCTGCCGCAAAAGACCGATTTCCGGCATAGTATTGCTTATCAATAAGCGTCATCGGCTTAAAACAAACTGCATGTTCAATGAAACGATCTCCCACTTCAACCAGTGCCTCAAACGAGCCGGACAACAATCCTTGCAAAAGAGCGAATACAACACTGCGTTCGCAGAACAAAAAATTGTCCGTGAAGCTATCCAACAACGGTAGAAATGCTTTTGCTTCGAAACGCTCGAACAACAAGCGCCAGTCCTCCGCTGAACAGCTTCGAAAATGACATACCCCCCAACGCTCTATCGCAGATTGAAATAATGTCAGTGCCCCTGCCTCGCCGATTGCACGTATCAGCATTGCCTGTGCAGGCGCATCTTGGTAGTTATTCACCGGTTCCGGCTGATTGGTAAAAACCTCAATCAGAGCCATGCCCAACTCCAAAAAATTCTCTCTTGCTTTCGACTCGGGTACTTTCGCCTGCTGCAGAAATTGCTTACAGGCAGCCATCGGATTGGACTTCGCTATTATTTGCGAATGCTTCGCCTTTGGCCAGAAAACTACAGCCCCGCGTCGATACCAATACTCCATTGTGCAGCCGGCATTACCTGTTGGCCCTTCCCCTGATTTCTCAATTGGATTATCGTCATCTATGGTATCACGCGTGATTAATTGATCCGCTTGAATCGCAAAATCACCTAATTCAACTACCTGTCCGCGGGCATCCAACCAGTTCCCGATACTCAATGACTCCGAGTAAATTTCACCCATTTCTCCATCGTCATAATCTGCGTCGTGATCATCCCAATAACCATAGCCCCCCCCATAATAATAATCGATACCTTCCAGTTCTCCTTCCTGATGCAAAGTTACCAAGGCCAGATATGCGATATGACCTGAGTCCTCAGCAGCCATCATCAAAGCTTGTGCTTTTGACCGGTCATTATTTTTCAATCCTTCAAGCGAGAAATTCGCTTCAGTATATTGATGCTGCAACAGCACTATTTGAGGCCGGTCAACTTCACAAAACTCTTTTGACTCCAGATGCGGCTTCAAAAGCGCCGCTTGCTCAGCAACAAGATTATTCAGAAGTGTCGGATCACCCTTTTTCAATACCAGATTATACACCAGGCAACACCGATACCCGGCAGTTACCGGAGTAACTTCATGCTCACAATCTGCGAATAAAGCAACATATTGAAAATCATACGCATGTGCCGGCGCACTAAAATCGATTGACTGTTCTTCACCCGCATGTCGTACCCATAATGTACCGCCCGAATGTTTTGAAGGCAGCGCGATAACCAAAGTGCCAAACATTGCATCCAGTTTTTCCGTATCGCGATGTGCTTTGAAATGGCCACCTTTTCCATAGAGCAATAGTTTATAGAGCTGTGCATCAATCTTTCCCTCAATACCCAGGTCAATAGCAATCTGTTTCAACCATTTATTCAGTAACTTTGCCCAGTCTGCACTTTCGATCACCAGATTCGACGCATCAACCTGCCAGGATTTACGTACGGTTTCATCAAAAACCGTAACTTCTCCGCGGCCATAGGGTGCACGTTCAGCCGCTTCTATAATCCGATCAACTTGTATAGAATCCAGTGGAAAGGCCAATTCTTCACTATCGGCAATTCGGATATGAGGAAAGAAGAAGGGCGCCGCCCCAACACTACAAAAGCGTCCTGTTCCCTTGATTTCATCAAAAGTCTCTAAAAAATCATCTACGCTGCTCACAATGATTCTACAAAATCACTTTGGAACCTGTTTTCGCAAGCTCTGAATTCAAACGAAATTACACCAATTTGAAGCGGAAGCATGTAGATTTATGACACAGTAGCCATCTTAGAGCGGTACAATCTTCAGATTTGAATTGAGAATCAATTAGGAAGTTTTCTGGCAATTTTCTGGGCTATAAAATCGGAAATTACCGGTACAGCTTTTTCATGTGCAATTGGTGTTACGTTGTCATCATACCCTATGAAAAACACACCTCCAATGAGAGGAATAATCCCAACCTCAAACCAGCCGATTTCTGTCCATGTTCGGTTAATGTCTGCATGCCGAATAACAAGTTCGATTGGAACAGTAAATGTATCAACCTTAGCCCCTGACTTGGCATCAGTAAGTAACACAGAAACATCGTGTGCAATCGTATAATTGTACCCATGCCATGCAGGTGCGAACACCAGGAACCCCGGCCAGTTAATAAGGAAATTCCATCCGGATCCCTTGTAATCTGAATGCACTGTAATTTTTGCAATATAGTCCAAGTCATCTTTGTCTTGAAGAACAGAAGTCGTTGTCCATACATTACACTTCCGCAAGGAGTCTGCAACTTCCCAGACCAGCCACTTTTCACCCATTTCATACGAATCTGAAACAATTCCAACTCGAGTTTTTGTTTTGTGTGAAATAAGAGATGTATTTCTGTAAGTGTTAAGATTCTTTATTTCCAGCCTATGTGCACACCCAGAGAGGAGGCAGACAATTGCAATCAAAGCGATTTTTTCTAGATGTGTATTTATTTTCATTACTTTTTTTATCAACTTTAGTTCAGTGACTTATTGAATTTTGAATTAATAATCAGATTGCGTTAAAGATTAAAGTACTGTGAACAAGAGAAAAGCTAATCGCATCAACCCTTATAAACCTTGAGCAGTGCATCCGCTATTTCGGACGGGTTGCGAGCAATTGAGATACCGGCATCTTCCATGGCGGCAAATTTGGCTTCGGCAGTTCCGGCTCCACTGGCGGAAACGATGGCTCCTGCGTGACCCATAGTGCGGCCTTTGGGCGCGGAGGCTCCGGCGATGAATCCAGCAACCGGCTTTTTAACATGTTCTTTAATGTATGCACAGGCGGTTTCTTCTGCATTGCCGCCAATTTCACCAATCATGATGATAGCATCGGTGTCCGGGTCTTCGTTGAACATGCGTATTGCATCAAGTTGCGAAGTGCCGTTGATGGGGTCGCCACCAATACCAATACAGGTGGACTGACCGTGGCCGCGTTGTGTTAGTTGATAGACTGCTTCATAAGTGAGTGTTCCGGAACGGGAGACGACACCGATGCGTCCGGGTTTATGAATGTAGCCTGGCATGATGCCGATTTTGCACTCTCCGGGCGTGATGATTCCCGGGCAGTTTGGCCCGATCAAGCGGGTATTTGTATTATGAAAGTAGAGACGGCGACGTACTTCCGCCATGTCACGCACTGGGACGCCTTCGGTGATGCAGATCACCAGCGGTATTTCGGCGGCGATGGCCTCGAGGATGGAATCAGCAGCAAAGGCGGGAGGTACGTAAATGACCGAGGCGTTTGCACCGTACTCACTGACGGCTTCAGCCACAGTATTGCAGACGGGTACTTTATCTTCCCACATCTGACCGCCCTTACCGGGAGTTACGCCAGCAACAACGTTAGTACCATATTCGATGCATTGCTGTGTGTGAAAGGTGCCGGTTTTGCCAGTAATGCCCTGAACAACCAGACGGGTGTCTTTATTTACGAGAATACTCATATGTACCGAAATTGATAATTATTTGGAAAATGTGGCAATATCATAATTCTTTCAAAGCAGAGTCAAGACTGAGCGATCAAGAACTTTTGAACATCGAACTTTGAACTTTAAACATCGAAATTTAAACTTGTATGCTGTCCGGCAACATGTGGCTGGTTTTTTATTCTTTGATGAAGGCATCGACTCGTGCCGGCGGGAAGTTTGCGGTAACGATCTTCGAGCCAATATGTTTGAATTTGTTTGTGAGTATCATGTTGCGTTGCCGCAGGTCGTATGTGAATTGGATCACACTGCCTTGCGGTTTGAGGATTTCGTATTCCTGATCGATTATTTCTTCAACAAGAGTCGAGGGTAAGCTTTTAAGCGGCAGGCTTGAAAAGATGCAGTCTACCTTACCGACGAGTTCATCAAAGATCTCGGTTAATTTTGAGGCATCTCCCTCGCGCACATGAATTCCGGGGAAGCGATTTCGCAAATGTTTCGCAAAGGTATCCGAGATCTCACAAGCATAGAAATTATTTAGGTTAATACTGGATTTGAGTAAGGCGTTTGTTATGGAACCTGTCCCGGGGCCAAGTTCGATCACAGTACTTTCCTGCTGGTTTTTAAGAAAGGATACCATCGCTTTACCAAGGGCCGGTGAGCTTGGGTAGATGGAGCCGATTTTCCTGGGGTTCGACAGGTACTGTTTTAAGAAAAGAAGTATTTCTCTCAAGGATTGGCTGTAATTCTTCTTTGCAAGACCCATGATCAATTTGAAAGAAACTGAAGTTAAAGCGACAAGGTGCTATTTTGATATATCTAATTTGTATCAATAATAATAAGGCAGTCCGGTAATACCTGTTAAAAAGTTACTTACTGTGCAACTTTAAAACCTGCCTGTTCGGGATATTTCTCAATGAACTTCAGGAAAATGTCTTTGGCGACCGGGCCAGCGGTAGAGCCGCCCTGATAGGTCTGGCTTTCTTCGGTGCCTTCGACCATCACGGCCACCGCAATTTTGGGATTTTCAATGGGGGCAAAGCCGATAAACCAGGCGAGATTGACTTCTTTGCCATGTGCCCGGAAGTCGGCAGTGCCGGTTTTTCCGGCGATACGAAAGCCGTCGATCTGCACCAGGCGCCCGGTTCCTCCGGGTCCTACGACACGCTCCATGCCTTCCCATAGGAGGTCCTTTTGGTCGGGTGTCAGACCAATGGATTCACCGCCGTGATCGACTTGCATGGCTTGTCCGTATGTCAATGCACGTAGCGTCGGGCGCGTTCGTGTTTCGTTGCGCGCAATTGAGGCAATCAAGGTTGCCATCTGTAAGGGTGTTTGCAATAGAAAGCCTTGGCCGATGGCAGTGTTTGCTGTGTCACCCGGAACCCAGCCGCCGAGCCCGGCTTCCTTTTTCCATTCTTTTGTAGGAATGATTAGTCGGCTAGTTTCGAAAGGCACTTCAATTCCTGTTTTCTGGTCGAGGCCGAAGCGCTTGGCTTCAGCACTCAGGATGTCGATGCCCATATCTAAACCTTCCGTATAAAAGAATATATTACAGCTTTTTTCGAGAGCGGTTGGTAGATCAACTTCGCCATGTCCATAACTGGAGTGACAGCGAAAAATGCGGCGACTTAGCGGAAAGATACCTCGACAGTCGTGAGTCGTTGTTGCGTCAATGGTACCGTTGCGCAGACCTGCAATCGAGCTGACGATCTTGAAGGTGGAACCAGGTGGGTAAGAGAGCTGCAGAGCGCGGTTTAACCAAGCTCCTCGTTCATTGATCTCCTCAAAAATACTGCGTGGGATGAAGGGACTCAGGTCGTTCAGGTCGTAGGTAGGATGGCTCAGGATTGCAAGCACTTCACCGGACTGAATATCGAGCGCTACGGCTGCGCCCGTGCGCTCGCCAAGGGCAATTTCGGCAGCTAGCTGGAGATCGATATCAATACTTGTGATCAAGGGAGTTCCTTGCTTTGGAGTGGTCATTTCAAGTCGGGTATCCTGAAAACCGAGGGGATCGACGCGCCATAGTTCCATGCCGGTAGTGCCGGTAAGTAAACTATTGAATGAGCGCTCCAGTCCTGTTTTTCCGAGCTTTGTCTTAAAGGTAAAAGTCTTGATGCCATCGTCCGGTATCTCATTGCTGTTCGGTAAAGTATTTTGAACATAGCCTAGAATGTGTGCTGCCAGTTCACCATAGGGATAATGGCGGGCAGTGCTTGTGTAGACCTGGATGGGTGAGTCGACTGGTATTTGTTCGACCAATCTGGCGTATTGGTCAGGAGCGAGGTCTTCGACCAGGGGTAATGGCAGCAGGAGTTGTTCATTGAAGTGTCGAATCAGTTTTGTTCTTGTGATTGAGTCGTTCCTGCCGGTAACGGAATTGATTTGAGTGATGTAACGATTGACGACGTTGAGTCGTGCATCCCATACGCACTCCAAGTAGTCAGGTGTCGGCACTCTGTCCGGACGAAGGGCCTCCGGAGTGCTTTCATATTGCTGCAGGATGCGTTCGCGCTCGGCTTGAATAATCTTGGAGTACTCTTTGCGAAATTCCGGGCGAAGATCGTCCAGATAAGTCACAGCAGAATAATGAGGACGATTCCCAACGAGCAGGTTGCCATTGCGATCATAAATGTCTCCTCGTGGGCCGGGCATTAGAATGCGACGTATGGTCTGACGTTTTTCGATTTTCTGGTACTCGTGGATATCAATCAGTTGGCTCCATGCAAGTCCGGCAATCAGAGTAATGCCCGCTGCTACTACGATCTTCAGGAAAAAAGAAATGCGCGGGTCATCTGCTGTATATACTTCATACTGACTCATGGTCTAGAAAATTCATTTTCCTGAGCGTACTCCATATCTAAAATTTGAAACAGGCAGCGCTGAAAGCTAAAAAACCAGGGCGCAACAATAGACAGGATAACATGGGAGAGTAAGACGATGGCAAGTATCTGAAGCAGGGACGCAGAAATCTCTCCGAAATAGATTCCTTGACTGATACTAAGTAAAGCAATGCATGCAAAGTTGGCAATGTGGGCCAGTGTAACACTGTGATAACTAGTTTCCGTACGGAAACGGCTGCGCATTGATCGAATGAGAAGACCGATAACGGGAAGTCCATAGACAAAAAGCCAATAAGGCTGTGGGAGTAGGGCATCGATTGAAATTCCGGTTATAAAGCAGAACAGGGTGAGTGCGGGCGATTTGAAGGTCAAGGCAGGCAATATCAGGATCGGACCCAGTAAGA
Source organism: Puniceicoccaceae bacterium (assembly GCA_050301675.1). GTDB lineage: Bacteria > Verrucomicrobiota > Verrucomicrobiia > Opitutales > Coraliomargaritaceae > Lentimonas. Next base: position 911 of record JBNKZP010000067.1, on the reverse strand, counting down.
CTAAATAAAGTGAGAACGGTGTCAGTCGTGAGTTTACCAACATTGAAAGTAACAGGAGGAGAACGCTGGTTGCCCAAAATACAAGTATGCGCGGGTTAAAGTTCATTACCATCAAAATTAGTCGATGTGAGTGGTACCAGTACTGTAACTTCGTGAAGATTGAGCAGACGTTTATCCAATTGTACTTCACCTGTTTGGAAAATTCCTGAGCTTCCGGGTTCCATTCGGGCGACATTACCTATCGTAAGTCCGGGAGGGAAGGTGCCCCCCAGACCTGTGGAAGTAAGTCGCAGCGGACTTTGAGTGCTGGCTCTTAGGTCTTCCGGTGCATCGCGTACTTCGCCAACCGGGTTGCCGAAGCGATTTTGTAAAACTCCCTGATATACAACAGGCCGACCGTCTTCCTCAAAGCTGGCAGCCATTCTAAAGCTGGGGCTGGAAATCAGTTCAACCTTACTGGTCAACAGATTAACCTCAATTACGCGACCCACGACACCACCTTCAAAAACGACTGCAGATCCTTCTTTTATGTCATAGTTTTTGCCCTTGTGGATCGTTATTTGTTGCCACCAGAGGTTGAGGTCACGGTGGATGACACGTGCGACCTCATAGCGAAATTCAATCTGGCTTGGTATATTTATAATGGACTCCAGGCGATCAATCTCTTCCTCCAGAATTTTATTCTGCTGTGTTTTTAACTGATAAAAAGCCTTCTGCCGTGCGAGTTCGCGTCCTGCTGTAATGAGTTCTTCCTTGGTGTGGTTTTTTCGAGACCAGAAATTACCAACCGTGTCCAAATAGGACGAAACGATCCAAACAGGCGCCTGAAATTCTGCAAAGCTGACGCGTACAAACGATTTAACGACGGCAGGCAGTGCCCACCAGGCGATCAGAAAAACACCTAGTAGGAT
>JBNKZP010000066.1:0-8716 GCA_050301675.1 Puniceicoccaceae bacterium | reverse complement strand
TAACTTCCATTTTTATATAAAATTTCTCCGGTCATTTTTCGTAATACTATCGTCTCATATCTTGTTTTTTTGAAAAAGTTTCATGCTACAAATCCTGTTTATCCTGTGCATCCATGCCAATTTTATCCCTGATTGCGGCTTTGTTGCTTTGCGCGAAGACATAGCGTATCCCCAGCGTTCAGCATTTCAGACTTTGGTTGCGGCTCTGCTGCCCTGTATTTCTTAGCGCAGCTTTGCGGGCCAAACCTATATATTCAGGATCAAACTGTGGGTCTCGCGCTCTAAAATTTCACGCCAAAGTATGGGGTGGCCAACGGGACTCGAACCCGCGACCCTCGGTACCACAAACCGATGCTCTAACCAACTGAGCTATGGCCACCATATGATACAAGCGCTAACTTGTTACGTAGAAGAGGCAAATGCAGTGTTGGTTTACTCGTTTGTCAATATCACTTTGTAGCAAGTGCATTTTTTTTCAGAGAATCAACGATTTCGGCAGCTAACATCTCGAGTGCAGCGTTTATTCCGTCAACCATGCTTTGCGCGTCGTCTGACCACTCCAGTGTATTATTTGCGAAAAATCCGGTTTCTGTTTTTCCTCCGGCATAGTTGCATTTCCAATCGACTGAAATCAAAATGCGTCCGTCATTGGTCGCAATCAGATGGTGAAAGTTTAGTTCTAGTGTAAAGGCTGTGTCATCCGCACGAATCCAGGGATAAAAATCACTTTTTAATCCGCCACTTAGCGTCTCAATGTAGTAGCTGATGGCGCGTGCGACGCCCATTTCAACCGGCTCTGCCCAGCGTGCTTTGGGAATGTCGACAATTTCTCTTTCTTCAGAAATATGCTTTAATCTAAGTCCTTCCATGTACACTGGCAACTGTGGCCGGGCAATATACCCTTTTGTAACCGGAGCATCCGGACTGTTCCGAATCGGATCCGGAAGTCCCAGAGCATAAGTCTTTATATTGTCTGGCTTGGGCTTCAGGCCGATGCATGAAGTGAATCCCAAAAGCAGAATTGTCAGGAAAATGGAGCGTATTGGCATGTGAGTAAGAGGTTTACTGTGATTCTTCAGATCTTCCTGTAAGCAGTGCATTCGGATTGCGCTCGAGGTAATTCATAAAAGTGCGTAAGGATCTTGCCGCTCGACTTAGCTCGCGCAGTGAATTTTGCATTTCGTAACGCATATTAGATTGTGGAGAAATCAATTCATTTCCCTCTGCGATTAAATGATTTAATCCATCCAAAGTTTGATTTAGTAGTACAGTTGTTTCAGCAAGCTGTCCTTCTTTGAGGTCATATGTTGACAGTGTTTTCTCGACCTGCAGGAACGTGGAACGAGCGGATGCTAATGTTGTTTCAATCTCTCCGGACTCAAGCAGTAAAGTGATTTGATCCGCAGCTTCAACGACAGATCGGCTAAGTTCTTTGGTATCTAAGCCCTGCAAAACTAGCAACAGATTCTCCAGTATTTCATTTATTGTCTGAGACGTTTCATAGAGGTCGATTTCAGAAAACGTAGAAATAACATTCCCTATATCATCAGTAATTTCACAAAATGGAGATCCCAAAGTTGGTATTTCAACCATGTCGTATTCGGCATCGCGATGCTGTGTGAAATTTTCAGTTTGTCCGGGTTGCAAACTGAATTCGACAAATAATTGACCAGTGATAAAACTTTCGACATTGAGTTGCCCCACCAGACCATTCTCAATCATTTCATAGATGAAGGTTGGATCAAAAACTTCGACTGAAGATCCCAGACGATTCGTCAGCCTGGATTGATCAATCCTGACAATTACCGGTATGGATGTTGATTCCTTGCTCTGACCTTCTACACGTATCAATATGTTTTCCACTACACCCACTGGTACTCCTTTGTATTTAACCGGTGAGCCGACGTTCAGACCATTCACTGAATGATCGAAAAATAGTATATATCGAACAGAATGACTAAATAATTTAGCGGAGCCAAAAAAAAGGACTAAAATTATAAATATAGCAATGGATGCAGTAACGAATACTCCAATAATTTTGGGCTTGATTGAATGGCTCACAACAAATGAATTTCTCTAAATTTACGGTCATTCCATAGTGATGCTAAAAGAAACGCAAGCCTGAGAAGTGGCTTGTAAGTTTTCTAAACGTCGAACATCGAACGCTGGACATTGAATTTCGAAGTCCAACGTTCAATGCTTAGCCCTCGAAAAACAGCATTCTATTCTGCGATTTAAAAACTTAGATTAGGAGTGTTTTTTGAGGACCGAAGATCGTTCGAATGCAGCGGCAAGGCCGATGAGGGTTAGATTCTCGATGAACTGACTCTTTGCATTCCACTCTTTGGTCAGGTTAGCAATGCTACCACCGGTGGATAGTACGATCGGCGGTTCTTTATCGCGATTCTGCAATTCCGTAAAGACGCGGGTTAAAAGAGCATCCAGCATACCGGAAAACCCGATAGCGACACCGAGTTGCATCGCATGTACGGTAGATTTGCCAATAGCGCCTTCGACTTGAAGTAGGTCGTCTTCGTTAAGTTTCGGGAGTAGAGCAGTCTGTTCGTGCAGGTAGTTAGTCATTACAGCAATACCCGGTGCAATGATCCCGCCTTCATAACCGGCGCTGGAAACGATGTCCAGTGTAACTGCAGTGCCCATATCCAAGATAATTGCCGGAACACTGTAGTATTGTTGTGTAGCAATGGCATTGGCCAGGCGATCCTGGCCAATCTCTTCGGGGTTGGGGTATGCGAGATTCAGTCCGTGACAGTTTAGATGTGTCAGTTGGAAAACGGGCAGACCTGTTGATTGAAGATAGGTGAGCAAATGTTCGTTGATCTTTGGCACAACCGAGCAAAAAGAAATGCCTTCGACCTCGGCTAGGATAGGTGCAAGTGCTATGGAAAAAGATTCGTACGCGCCCGATACGAAGTGTTTCGTGTTGAAATGAGCGGACTTCGAAACGGTTTGCCCCTCTACCATTCCGTAATGGGCTCTGGTGTTGCCAATGTCGATGCATAGGATTTTCATGGCGTCACTTTTGTTGTTTTTTTCAGAGTTACTTCGCCAGCGCGAATGGACAGTACATTGCCATCGGATTGTTTTAGTCGAAGCGCTCCTATCGAATCAATTCCACTGACGATACCGGATGTTTCCTGACCATTTTGAAGGACAGTTACAAGTTTGCCTGCCAGCTTATCCAGCGGCGCCCAGGCTTCGGGCAATAATTCAGGTGGATTGTTGCTAATGCATGTTTCGTAGGCTTGGTGAATTGCTTGAAGCACTTTTGCCGTGAGCTGATTTAACTGTATTTTTTCACCGTGAATTGCATACAGGCTGGTTGCGCTGCTGCGAAGTTCCTTTGGGAAACTATTCGGGTTGCTGTTTACGTTGATTCCGATGCCGAAGATAATACTACGGAGAGTATCGGCATCCATTTTTGCTTCGGTAAGCATTCCTGCAAATTTGCGACTGTCGCAGTAGAGATCATTCGGCCATTTAATCTTGAGTGAGGCATTGGGTATGTATTTCTGCAGTGCACGACAAATATAGATACCAGCCCACAGCGTAAAGCTTTGCAGCGTTGTTGCAGACAATACAGGCTCAAACAGTATGGACAGATACAGGTTTTCGGCAGAACCGCTGTACCACTCACGACCTAAACGACCACGTCCTCTTGTCTGGGCACTGGCAGCGATTGCGAAAGGGCTTTTGCGGCCGTAGGTAAACTGTCGCTCAGCTTCACTATTGGTGCTGTCGATTACAGGGAAGCAGAGTGTATCTATGGGCATTGTAACAGTTTTCAAATAATAGCGGAGCAATCCATGATGCAGTATTTCCGGTTCCTGTGTGAGACGATAGCCACGATTGCGCACGGCATCGATGACAAATCCTTGCTCACGTAGTTTTGTGAGCTTTTTCCAAATAGCAGGGCGTGTGATGCCTAATTGCCTAGCAAGGTAATTGCCGGACACGAATTGATCACGCTCGTCGAGTAAGGCCTCGATGATCATAAATTCATCTTCGCCACAAATGGCTTCTTTGTAGTCAATGTTGTTGTGCATTTCTTCAAAGGCTAGCACCAATCCAGTCCGATGTCCTTCCAGGTGCTCTGGTGAATGGGCGCCCCGGTGGAGATGAAATCCAGGCCGAGGGTGCTGAGTTCGGGCAGTGAATCGAGTCGCACGTTGCCACTGGCTTCTGTGCAGGCTTGATCGCCGATCAATTGAATGGCTTGCCTGAGTGCTTCATTTGAAAAATTGTCGAGGAGAATAATATCTGCACCGGCATCCAGCACCGGCTGAATCTGTTCAATTGTATCCACTTCAACTTCAATAGGTATGTCTGCACAGGTTCTACGGGCGAGGCGAACGGTCTCGCTGAGTCGGTGGCCTCCTGTTGCTCCGGTTACGGCAAGGTGGTTGTCTTTCAACATTACGCGGTCAAAGAGTCCGATACGATGGTTGTAGCCACCGCCGCAGGCAAAAGCATATTTTTGTAGTACACGGTAGCCAGGCAGGGTCTTGCGGGTATCGAGTAGGGCAGTTGTATCTGAGTGTAGTGCATTGACGTATTTTCGTGTCTCAGTAGCGATTCCCGAAAGGTGTTGTAGAAAATTGAGAATGACGCGCTCGGCCTGAAGCAAGGCAATTGCTGAACCAATGAATGTGCCGGCGGGCTCATCGGTTGCCACCGGATCGCCGTCTTTGAAGTCAGTTTTGAAATCAATTGTGTTACCATAAGCTTCCAGAACGAGTGGTACGAGTTCGAGTCCGCAGATGATCAAGGGTTCCCGAGCGACTAATCGAGCAGTGCCATTTGCCTCTTCCGGCACGAGCGCTGTGCTGATGTCACCTAGTTGATTCGGGCGGTTGATCAGGCCGGCACCAGCGAGGTCTTCGATTTTTGCCAGACCAATAATCTGACGTAGGTAATCGCTATCGAGGTCGTTCCAATTGAGCCGCGTCCGGAAATCAACCTGCCTGTATCTTCGGTCATTGGGCATATTTGAAAAAAATCGGAAGTTAGAAGAGTAAAGTTAGAAGTCAGCTATTCATAGTCAATTGCGTGCAGAGTCTAGGTCTATCGTCAAATGACGAGTGAACACAGATTTATGGTTCTTTGACAACAAGCAATATCTTCTAACTTCAAACTCCTGATGCCGAATAGCAAAAGATTTGAAATGATAGAATCGAAATCGTCATCGAAATCCAAGTCGAAATCGAGCTAGACAACATTATCAATCGATTTTGACAGAATACTTTCAAAACTTCCCAGAATTGGTATAACTTCTCCTTTCGAGTTGAACAGACCTGAATCGTTGTGTGTTGCTTTAATTTTCTGCTGACGGAATAGCATCTTTAGAGTTTTGCAGCTTAACCCAATCTGCCATAATACGGGCACTTTCGCGTAAATAAATGTCAAAGTTGGCACGCTCTTCCTCCTCTTTTTTATCACTCTTTTTGTCAGCTAATTCGGGCTCGTTTCTATTGGCTTCGAGATTCTTCTTTGAAAGTGCATCCTGCTCTTCCGCAATCTTCAGGATGATGTCTTCAGATTCGTAGGCACCTTCGGTCAATTCTTCGTAAATTTCGTCGAGTTGTTCAATATGAGTCTGGTCTTTGATTTTGCGATTAATGCGTTGTTCCAGGTTGAGTGAAATGGCTTTTTCCTCATAACGCATGCGACGCCATTCAATCTGTTCTTGCAGGAATTCAAACTCTTCGAGTGATTGTTGCCGTTCTTCACTTTTTTGGGCAAGAATGGTCTCCAGGTTTGGCTCCTGGTCATCGGAGAGGGTCAGGTCTTCCCAGTCTTTATCCCATTCTACCGGGTTTATCTTATCCCATGGAAGTGCATGGGGTAGATCTGATTCGCCAATGGGCAAGAACTCATTTACGGACGGAAGTTCAATGTCAGAGGGTACACCTTTGAGTTGGGTAGAACTGCCTTTGGGCAAGTAAAACTGCTTTATCGTAATCTTGGATGCAACGGGGCGAGTTGCGGAACGAGTGGTTGGTTGTAGCCAGGAAATGTTTAACAGGTCATTCATTTGAAACACTTCCTGAACGGTTCCTTTGCCATGAGTCGATGAGTTTCCGACAATCAAAGCGCGATCATGGTCTTGCAGTGCACCAGCGACGATTTCGGAGGCGGATGCGCTAAAACGAGAAGTGAGCACAATTAGAGGGCCATCCCATTCCACTTTTGAATCGCGGTCCGAAAGTACACCGATGCGTCCGTTCGCACTGCGCACTTGTACAACTGGACCATACGGAATGAAAAGGCCCGCAAGGCGCACAGCTTCACTGAGTAAGCCGCCACCATTCATGCGCAGGTCAAGGATAATGCCCTGCGCTCCAGCATTTCGCAGTTTTTCAAGGAGTTCAGTAACATCATCCGCTGTGGTCGTCAGTGTGCCGCCGGCGCCAATGTTTCCGTAAAAGGACGGGAGTTGAATGACACCTACCAATACGTAGGCATCTTCACCATCAGGCACCTGAACCAGTTTTGCAGAAGCGAGGTTTGCAGTCAGTTTTACTTCGTCACGGGTTATCGAGACTTCCTTGCGAACGGATGGATCACTGGCAGCTCCGGGATGTATCAAAAGGCGCACGACGGTGCCTTTTTTGCCCTTAATTTTTTCGACGATATAGCGTAATTGCATATCGACAACATCTTCCAGTTCACCGTCTTTACCCTGACCAACGGCAAGTATCTGGTCTTCATCATGTAGAAGGCCTGATTCTTCTGCGGGCCCACCGGGCAAGATTTGTTTGATTGTGCAGATGCCATCAACATCTTGCAGCAGCGCTCCGATTCCAAAGAAAGAATTACGTACTGAGGTATTAAAATTTTCAAGCGTGTTGGCAGAGAGGAAGCTGGAGTGCGGGTCGAAGAGCCGTGTCATTGAATTGATGAAGGATTCCTGAATATCCGCAGCTTCACGATTCATGGTATATGAGAGATTTCGCTCGTAGCGACGGCGTATTTTTTTGCGCGCTTCATCAAGGGTTTTGGCAAAAAAATCTTTGTCTTCCAGAAGACGTTTTATTTTACTGGGATCAAAGTTTTCATCGGCAGGAGCTTCAACAATGTCAGGATCCTTTGGTTCGCCAATCGAGAGGTCTTCTTCCTTTTCTTCGCCAGCTAGTGACAGTAATTCATTTAGAAGTTCATATTTTAAACGACGTTCCCATAGAGCGATGCTAACGTTTTCATTGGCTGGCCAGTCTTCTTTGCTTCGGTCGGGGGTAAAATAGTCGTCAGCGCTAAAGTCAAAATCCTGTTCAAGTCTTTTGTTGACCCAGTCCGTCCATGTTTGAGCCTTTGCCTGATAAGCTGCATAGATTTCAAAAGCCGGGTAGAGATTACCTTTTTGCAAAAATTCTTCCATTGCGTCCCCGAAGCGAAAAATAAAGTTGTCCACCTCGCTGCGTAGAAAATACATGTGGCTGTAATCAAATGTCTCAACAAAAGATTCAACGATTTCAGTGCCGTCGAGCGCTTCCATTCTTCCGTGAAGGTAATGACGCGAGTTTATCGTATCTACGGCCCACCGTGTTTGTGCGGCTAGTTCTTTGGTCTGTTCAAACCCGGTGCAGACGGATAGTTGAATTGCAATTACTGCGAGTGTAATGAAACAAATACGAAACATAGTTTTGGATTTTAACTTCATTTGAAGTGAAAGACGAAGTCTTTGATTATAAGGCTGATTTTCTGAAAAGTGACATTATTTATGAAGGCTTAGCGACTGAGCAGCTTCTTGGCTCTCTCCAGAGTCTCTTTTTCGGTGTCGTTCAATGAGCTAAAGCCGGAAGTGTTAATTTTGTCCAAAATGCGATCGACTTCTTTTTGAAGTTCACTGCGGTTTTGGGTTGGTCGGTTTACCTGATAGCTTATCTGGGATTCAACTCTTCTACGACGTTTGAACCATTTTGGTACTTCAATTTTTGTCTGACCAAAGGTGCTGCCGGAAAAAGTCTGTCTATTATAAATGTAGCGATAATAAACTGCACCGGTAAGGAATCCACCAAGGTGGGCGGAATGGGCAATACTATTGGCGCCTTGTAGTTCTGAAGTCAGTAGATAATAAGTTGATACTCCAAGGAACCCCCAAAAAATCCACTTTGGTTTGATTTTCACTGGGAATACAAAATAAAGTAAAAAAGTAACCGGCCGCTCGTAAAATTGCAGACAGAAAAAAGCAAGCAGAGCCGATACTGCCGCAGACGCGCCCACCACAGAACGGAAATCATTTAGATGGAACAAAAGAAAGGCGAGTCCGCCGATAACTGCACCACTTAAATAAAGAATGAAAAATGAACGTTTGCCTATTACAGATTCAACAATGCGGCCAATAAAAAATAAACCAAGCATGTTGCCCAGAATATGCCAGATTGAATTTGAACTGTGCAAAAACGCGTAACTCAAAACAGTCCAGACTTTAAGCTCTTTGAAGTTCTCGGTGCTAAGCGCAAGCCATTCTCTGATAATGAAGTTACCTTCTCCTCTAGGGCCCGGAAAGCTGACGTTGACTACCTGCTCAAGCAAAAAAATACCAATCGTAATTACAAGCAGGATGGTTACAGCGCTGGCGCGTTTGACAGGAGATACTTTTTCCTCCCTGGAACGCATATACGAACGATCGTAGAGCATAAGATTTGGTATAATGAATTAATGGATAAGCAACCAGACCGGAATGAATCCAGCG
>JBNKZP010000065.1:0-8720 GCA_050301675.1 Puniceicoccaceae bacterium | reverse complement strand
ATCCTGGCCGAACAGTAGTTGTTCCGCAAGGAGCCAATCCACCTGTAATCTTAGAATCAGACGGTTTTTCAAAATCAGTTCCTTTTGCACCGCCCAATATAACGAATGCTGTAGATTTGGGTTCTGACGTAGTCTTAAATACGTTTGAAAAAGCCTTCAATCTCGGTAACTACGATGCAGATTTTGCGATACGAGCACTGTCTCGCAAAACGGGTAGTGATTTAATGAGTGCACCCAAAGTTACCGTACTTTCAGGCAAGCGTGCAACGATTACGGTTGCTCAGGAACTTCGTTATCCAGAGAGCTATGGCGACATCGAAGCAGAAGTTTCTGCCGGTGTTGACGGTAGTGGTGGTTCGGGTGGTGCCGGTATTGCAATTACAGCCGGGACACCACAGGATTTTATTTCTCGCAATGTCGGTGTTGAAATGTCAGTCACACCCAATGTTGAGAACGATGATACTATCAGTTTAATCTTGGAACCACGCGTTACCGAGTTTGAAGGCTTTGTTGAATATGGTGGCCCCAGTGTTGCCATCCAGGGGGGCACAACAGTTACGGTGCCATCTGGCTTCTATCAGCCGATTTTCTCAACGCGTGAAGTCACTACGGAAGTGACTGTTTTTGATGGCGCTACCATTGTTATGGGTGGATTAACCCGCGATGAAGTAAAGACAGTGAAGGATAAAGTTCCTGTCCTCGGTGACATTCCCGGAATCGGTCGCCTGTTCCGTTCCGAAGGTGAAACACGTCTGAAACGGAACTTGCTCATTTTCGTCACGGCAAATCTGGTAAGTCCCGGAGGCTCCCCAGCCAACCAAGATTATCGCAACGTGAAGGCAAATTCTCTTTTCCAGAACCCAACAATTATGACTCCAAGTGGTACGGTGAATCGCTCAATCGAAGCGCCGACAGCAGAATAAGGCTGATCACTTGCACGTCACTTTATTTTCCAAAGACCCGCTTTAGCGGGTCTTTTTTTGTCTGTAGTACAAGGCAGGCTACATAATCGTCTCAAACCTGGTATTATTCCATTTGATATATGCCAAAATCTTCGTTTGCTAAGACAAGAAGAATCAGTTTGAGATTAGCGTATTCGAATAATTCAGGTGTGTTATAACTATGGAGGGAAAAAAAGACTATAGTCAGCTTATTAAGGAAGGCCTTTCAAAGGTGGAGCAAATTCATCAGCAGTTGGTTGATTCATTGGTGGAGTTGCTTAACCGCATCGACCAGAAAAAAGCTGCTGATCTGATAGCAAACCGATTTAGAAGCAAAGACGATCCGCAACTGCTTGAGTTCTCTCAGGTGCAGGCGATCTCTTGTTATTTGCAATTGTTGAATTTGGCCGAAGAGTATATGGCGAATTATATGCGTCGGATCCGTGAAGGCTCGCTGGGGCCTTCTGAGGAGTCAGGGCACTGGGCGAGTTACTTCAAGCGATTCAGGGAATTGGGTATTCCCGCAAAAGCGGTGCGGGAACAGCTTGCAATGATTGAAGTTGAACCTGTTTTTACAAAACACCCGACGGAAGCCAAACGTTGGTCTGTGCTTCGGATCCACCGAGCTCTGATTGAAATCCTCGAACAGGAAGAACGAAGCGTGACTCCGCTGGAACATACTCAGGTAAATGAATCTTTGGATGTGCTTATCGAACGTCTCTGGTTTACCGGAGAGTTGTTTACGCGCAAACCCGGTATTGGCGAAGAGTTGTCCAATTTACTGTATTACCTGACTCAGGTGCTTCCGGAGACACAACCGCTACTGGATGCCAATTTGAGTTTTGCATGGCAACAATCCTGGCCGGATGAAGAGCCTTTGAAGATTGATGAAATGCCGCTGCTACACTACGGCTCATGGGTTTGCGGGGATCGGGACGGTCATCCTCTGGTGACCCATGAGACTACGGAACATGCGCTTGAAACATTGCGCAAAAATGCAATCGAAATTCTTAGAAAACGACTCCAGGCGCTTGCCTTAAAGTTGACATTTGTGGATAGCCAGACACCTGCGCCTGAAGAGCTGCGGATGAGGCTTTCAGAAAACACGGATGCAGGATTCATTTACAAAGAAGAGCCATGGCGCAGCTATGTTCAAACACTTGCGGAAAATCTGGAGGCAAGTTCTATCGAAGATACGGAACTGGCGCTCAAGGAACTGGCATTCTGGCTGAGTGCAATAGGAGCGGAACATATTGTAAAAGTTGAAATTCAACCGCTTATGCGCCTTTTGAAGAGCATTGGTTTGCATTTGGCGCGGGTCGACATTCGACAAAACAGTGCATACTATGAAAAGGCGTTGGTCCAGCATCTTGAAGCGGGATCGCCGGAAGCAGCACATCAATATCGGGATGGTGATGAGTCTGTGCGAATCGAAATTTTAAATGCGGAACTGGCTAGCCGAAGGCCACTGGTGAATGATTCCGTTGAACTGCCAACTGAAGCAACACAAGTACGTCAAACACTAAAAGTAGTCGCTAGAAAGATAAATCAATACGGAGTAAAAGCAGTGGGTGCACTGATTATCAGCATGACACGTGAGTTGTCGGATTTGCTAACAGTGTATGTGCTTTGCAAAGAGGTCGGGCTGACGAAAAACACTGAAGATGGCCTTTATTGCACATTACCTGTAGTTCCTCTGTTCGAGACCTACGACGATCTCGAACGAGCGCCCAGAATTGTCGATGCATTTTTGTCTCATGCATTTACCCGGCGCAGCCTAGGTGCAAAAACCAAGCCTAGAATGATGGTGATGTTAGGTTATAGTGACAGTAATAAAGATACCGGCATTTTAGCGAGTCAGTGGGCGTTGTTGAAAGCGCAACAAGAACTCATCGCAGTCGGTGATCGTCAGCAAGTCGATATGCAGTTTTTTCATGGTCGAGGCGGCACCGTAGGGCGAGGCGCAGGGCCAACGCACCGCTTTCTTGAAGCCTTGCCTCGTGGTGCATTAAGAGGAGGCCTACGCTTGACAGAGCAAGGGGAGGTAATCGGGCAAAAGTACAATACGATCCCCACGGCGACATCCAACCTGGAGCACCTCATTGCCGGGACTCTGGGCTCTCAGCTTTTGAGTGAGCATCGTAGTGATTCATTTGATAAACTGAATGAAACCATGGTTCATTTGGCAAAATACTCACAGACGCGTTATAAATCGTTATTGAATGCAGAAGACTTCATGCAATTTTACCGTCAGGCAACTCCGATAGATGCAATTGAGCAGAGTCGGATCGGGTCCAGGCCATCGCGTCGTACTGGCCAGGCGAGTTTGGAAGACCTACGCGCAATTCCATGGGTATTTAGTTGGAACCAGTCCCGCTATTACCTTGCTGGTTGGTTTGGCGTTGGAACCGGCCTAAGCCGACTTGAACAGGAGTCACCGGATCATTATGCCTTTGTTTGTAATCAGTGGAAGTCTACACCTTTCTTGCGCTATGTGTTCTATAATATCGAAAGTAGCCTTAACAGTGCAGATCCCGAATGGATGAAGGCATACGCCGGTCTGGTAAAGGACATCGAGATACGAGAAAGATTTCTAACCAATATCATGGAAGAGTACGAATTGACTCGTGATCAATTAACTAAAATTTTTGAAAGACCGTTACCACAGCGTCGGCCAAGGTTCTGGAAGACTTTGCAGGCACGCGAGGCGCCCCTTCGTGTTTTGCACAGAGAGCAAATCAGGTTGCTTGAAAAAGTACGTTCGACTGAAAATGTTGACGAACCTACAAGGGAAGCGCTCTTACTGGTTGTGAATGCAATCGCCAGTGGACTGCGCACAACAGGGTGAGCCAGGGTCATTAATTCCAGGACTCCTTGCGCATCATATTCTCTGGCTTCGATAGTTCATGGACAAGTTTGTCGCCTACATAAATTTTAACCCAGATTCCCTTAACATCATCTTTGCTGTCCTTTTTTCCACCGTTTGTCCATACAAATCCGGGCGCTAGCTCTGTTTCCCGCATCGGAAATTTTTCAGTGGCGATGCTTACTTCTTCACGAGCCTTAATCAAGTGATGAGAAGCGCTGCCTTTAAAGCGTTGTATCGTACCATGGCTTTTTTTCTTCGCAGCCAGTGCATCTTCAAACTTCACAATTAGGTATTCAACTTTTATATCTTCAAAATCGTTATCGTAATTTGTGTTGGTTATTACGATATCGTAGTGCATATTATATTCCTCATATTCGATTCCACACTCGGTATATTTATTTTGACCGCTCTGGTTGCTACTAAAACGGACATCAAAAATGCCACTTTCCAGAAGTGAATTGTAAGCCCATTGTTTTATATACTTCTGATCAGCTTCGCTGAAAACGGAAATGTCTACTTTTGTATCGAGACCGTCACTTCGTTCAATATAGATATCTTCACCGCTTACACGGGTGATCTTTGCCTCCATTTGCCGTCCTTTAACATCGGTAAATGTGCGAAACTCAGATGAGAAAGCAACATGGGTAAAACATGATAGCCAGCAAAACAAAAGTATATATTTAAAGAAAAACATGTGCGTTGATATGGTTTAATATTGAGGGAGCCGGGAGTCAACGTTCGCAGACCAGGCATGAATGCCACCTCGCATATTGACAATGTTGTCGAAACCTTTCGAGACGAGAAACTTTTGAACGTTTAAACTGCGCATGCCATGATGACAAAAGACAATAACTGGTTTATCTCCGGGCAGGCTGCCATAGCGATCAGGGATTTCGCCCATTGGTATGTGTAGGGCACCCTCTATTTTACAAATAGCCAACTCAGTATCTTCGCGGACATCAAGAAGCACGACCGCTTTGTTCTTTTGTAAAGCAGATGCTTCAACTGCACTGATTTGCTTGTCCATTTATCGTTTTTATGATGGGTGTGACTATCATGTCAAAGAAACCTTCGATTATTGTTCCGGCGCGATTGGCATCCAGTCGCTTTCCTCGTAAGCTTTTACATCCGGTGCGTGGCAAGCCGATCATTCTCTGGACTGCAGAACGTATTCGTTCGGTAGCTCCCGAATTCCCACTCTATTTTGCGGTTGAAGATACTGAACTTGAGAATTGCCTCAAAGGCGCCGGTTTTGAGGCAATTCTTACCCGCGCGGATCATTCGAGTGGAACGGATCGATTGGCAGAGGCCAACGCATCAATCGGCGCGTCAGCGGTGATCAATGTGCAGGCTGATGAGCCACTTGTAACCGGCGAGCAAATACATGCACTCGCCGATGGGTTAGGGGAAGGTATTGCAATGTCGACTCTGGCAATACCGTTTAAGCGAGTCGAAGACTTTGCCAATCCGAATCAGGTAAAGGTGGTTTGCGATCGTTCGGGAGTGGCGCTGTATTTTTCGCGTTCACCGATACCTTTTGCACGAGATGTAACTATTGACGAAAAATGGCTTTTGACGAATCCGTGCTACCGACATCTCGGACTTTATGCCTATGATGCAGATTTTTTGAACAAGTTCTCCAGGCTGGAATCAGGTTTTTTGGAAACTGTTGAGAAACTTGAGCAACTGCGCGCAATGGAGCATGGGTATAAAATTCGCGTGGGTATTACCAATCAACCCACTATCGGAATTGATACGCCTGAAGATGTTTCAAACTTTGAATCCCATCTGCCAGCTTGACAAGACGCCCGAAAAATAGACGTATTTCCTATGCGAGCAAAAATGTCATCTTTAGAGGTAGCTCCTGAAAGTTTGCCGGATGCACGTGGGCATTTTGGTATTTATGGCGGCATGTATGTGCCTGAGACGCTAATGACCCCGTTGTTTGAATTGTTGGAGGTGTACAAAGCTGCTCGTCAGGATCCTCTGTTTCAAAGAGAGTTGGAGTTTCAGCTTCGTGAATTTGCCGGTCGACCGACCACACTGTATCTTGCGGAACGGCTTACTGAGCACTGTGGCGGAGCAAAGATTTATCTGAAACGTGAAGATTTGCTGCACACCGGAGCACACAAAATCAATAATGCGGTTGGTCAGGCGCTGCTGGCAAAACGCATGGGCAAGCGTCGAATCATTGCTGAAACCGGAGCAGGCCAGCACGGTATCGCCACTGCGGCAATGTGTGCAAAGATGGGATTCGAATGTGTCATCTACATGGGCGAAGAAGATATGCGCCGCCAGGAACTTAACGTATATCGTATGCGTTTGTGCGGCGCTGAAGTGCGAGCAGTTACCGCTGGGCAGCGTACTCTCAAAGAGGCAGTCAACGAAGCAATGCGCGACTGGGTTACCAATGTTCGCACGACACATTACATTATCGGTTCTGCGCTTGGCGCCCATCCATTTCCGATGATTGTACGCGACTTTCATCGAGTAATCGGTGAGGAGTGTCGACGGCAAATTATGGAACTGGAGGGTTGTTTGCCCAATGAGATTGCTGCTTGCGTGGGGGGGGGATCCAATGCGATTGGGCTCTTCTTTGCTTTTTTGGAGGATATGGATGTAACGCTTACGGGTGTCGAAGCCGGTGGGCGTGAAATAAAGAGTGGTCAACACGCTGCACGCTTTGCAGGTGGCAGGTTGGGTGTCCTACAGGGATCCAAAACCTGGATTCTTCAAAATGAGGAAGGGCAAATTGATAGCACACATTCCGTTTCTGCAGGTCTGGACTACGCAGCAGTCGGCCCGGAGCATGCTTACTACAAAGAAAAAGGGCGTATTGATTTTGGGTATGCCACCGATAGTGAAGCTCTGGATGCCTTTAAAGCGCTTTGCTCTATCGAAGGAATTGTTCCAGCGCTGGAAACTTCGCACGGAATCGCCTATGTGATGAGACGCGCTCGTGAAATGTCCTCCAATCAAATTATTATCGGCAATCTCAGTGGCCGCGGTGACAAGGATGTTCGAGAAGTCGCTCGTGTATTAGGAGACGCTGAAACTATGAAGAATTGAAATGCGTTCGACTTTTCAAACTTCCAACTCCAAACTTCCAACTTTCTTATTCATGCTTCTTGTTATAGATAATTTTGATTCTTTTACCTACAATCTGGTCCAGTATTTCGGACAACTGGGCGTAGAGCAAAAGGTCTATCGCAACAATGCGATTACCGTTGAAGAAGCTCTTGAATTGAATCCGGACCGGGTGATGATCTCCCCGGGCCCGTGCTCGCCGAACGAGTCGGGCGTTAGTTTGGATATCATTGCAGCATTTGCCGGAAAGAAGCCTCTGCTGGGTGTCTGTCTGGGCCACCAGAGTATCGGCCAGTACTTTGGAGGTACTGTGGTTCGTGCAGATCGCCTCATGCATGGCAAGACTTCCCTTATCAGGCATTACGATACAGATATTTTTAAAGGATTGCCTAATCCAATGGAAGCCACGCGTTATCATTCACTGATTATCGAACGAGACAGTTTTCCCGATTGCCTTAAAATTACAGCGGAAACTAACGAGGGTGAAATCATGGGACTTGCTCATAAAGAATTACCCATTTGGGGCGTACAATTTCATCCGGAATCACTTGCAACTCAAAAGGGCATAAAGATGCTTGAAAATTTTATAAAACTGTAATTTATTGCCAATAATCAGTTTATAAATGCGCTGCCCAAAATGTACTTCTCTTGATGTCAAGGTGCTTGATACACGAATCGGTAAAAACGAAACCTCAACGCGCCGCCGTCGTGAATGCTTGGACTGTGGCTATCGATTTACCACGATAGAAGAAGTATTACGCGCGGATTTACAGGTGGTCAAACGCGACGGGCGCCGTGAAGACTTTGATCGGAATAAGATACTAGGTGGCTTAAAGAAGGCTGTGGAAAAGCGACCGATTGATTTGATGCAAATCGAGATGTTGGTGGCAGATATTCTGGCTTCACTAGAAAGAGAGTACGACCATGAGATACCTTCTCAGGCAATAGGTGAACACATCATGCAGCGACTCAAACATCTGGATCAAATTGCTTACGTGCGCTATGCCTCTGTTTATAAAGACTTCCGCGACCTTTCTGAACTTGCGAAAGAAATATCTGCACTTAAAGCGTTAACGGAAAATGAAGAAGAATAAAACAATCGATCAGTTGCGAACGTTGAATGAACTCTTCGCTTGTACTGGACAGTCTGCTCCTGACAGCGCCGAGCATGTTCGCCGGGTTTTGGATTTTGTTAGCGAAGTGCACGACAACGACAACTTTACCCTATCACTTTCAGAAGGAGCAAACCGTTTGGCTCGGTTGCACTTTGGCCCCGAGCAGGAACAAAAATTGAAGTTTGCTCACTGGGATGTGTCAGTGGATGAGCTGTTCAGTCCTCTGTGGATACGGCAGGCATTAATTACTCGGATGAAGCACATTGTGGGATCCCGTGCCGCTTTTTTCCTCGTAACAGGTCTGCACGAAGCCATTTGTCCGGAAGGTAACTACTGGACCAGCAAACGTCGGGAATACTACGACCGTGTGTGTAACTATATCAATGATCTGGTCTGCTCATGGTCGACCTCTGGTGCATTGGTACAAGTGGTCTTTTTTGGCATTGCAAAAAATAATTAACCAATGCTCTCTATAAATCCGGAAAATTAAATGAAAACACTCTTTGAAAAAATAATTGATCGGGAAATTCCGGCAACGATTGAATACGAAGACGATCAGTGTATTGTAATTCAAGATATTGACCCAAAAGCGCCAACCCATCTGCTAGTTATTCCGAAAAAAGTGATCCCAAGAATCGCAGAAATGCAGGCTGAAGATAAAGAACTGCTCGGGCATCTGCTGCATACAGCTGGTTCAGTTGCCGAATC
>JBNKZP010000064.1:0-8878 GCA_050301675.1 Puniceicoccaceae bacterium | reverse complement strand
GAATTGATTGCAGGCATATTATCGTTAGTCGTTACCGTATTTCTAATACTTAAAGGTTTTAGCTATTATTCGATGGCAATAGCAAATGCTGTGATGAATATTTCTCAGGTGATAATGTTCCGGCTTATTAAAATACCTGACCTACGCTATCGATTAACTATCTCTAACCTTGGACTTATCGGTAAATTTGGAGCAGTCGTCACTCTATCACATTTAATACGACGTACTACGTTTTTTGTGCCGGAACTAATCATTGGTAAGCTTGGTACGGCTGCAAGTGTTGCGATGTACTCCAGGGGCAATGGGTTTATCGATTTTTTGAATTCGTCGCTTACCGAAGGAGCAATGTCTGTTGCAGCTCCATATTTTGCAAAAGAGAAAAACGAACATGGTTATCTGGAGAAGCCGTATGTTCAGGCAACCATGTTGCTGGGGTCAATACTATGGCCAATCATGATTATAGCCTGCATAGCAAGCTACCCCATCGTAATGTTTTTTTTTGGTGAGCAGTGGGTTGAGGCCACTATCTTAGCTTCAATTATTAGCATAGTGGCATTGTTTAAGTCTATGACTACTTTTAGTTACCAGTTACTTGTAACGGCCGGCCTGGAAAGGTTTTATCTATTTAAAGAGTTATTCGTACTGGTACTAAGCTTTACTTCTTTAATCTATTTCTTCTCGTATGGCTTACCATACATGGCAGCCGGTCTTGTAATAGTTGCCATATTAGAATTATTTGTGACCTTGTTTATTCTAAAATCAAGGTTGAGTTTTTCAATGAAGTATTTCTTTTCGATGGCTAAAAATAATCTAGTCTTAATGCTGAGTTGCGGAACATTGACCTTTCTGTTGAGTTTAATTTTAGACTTCAAGGAAACCAGTTATTTAGTTAGTGTTCTTGGGGTTGCCATTTTAAACGGCATGCTATGGTTAGCATTAGCCTATCTACAAAAAAATGTTTTCGTTATGGAAATTATCTCTGTTGTAAAAAATCGCATTGCATCTTTCAGATAAACCGGAACACACGCACCGGATACTGTTCCGAACTCTCCAAATTAAAATCACACTACCGGACAAAACTTAAGTTTTTGAAAATACAGATCAAAATATTCGTAATTCGATCATTACCATTCTGCAGTATTCTCATTGCATGCCTGAGATCATCTAAACCATATCTGAAGATGCTTTTGGCCAGGTAGCCATGAGCCTTTTTCTGAATAGCCTTTTGTTCATGTAGCCGCATGCCCCATTGATGAGCAATCAGGTAAGCCAGAGCAATCAGATTGATTAAACCCAGCAGGGCTTTGGAGTGGGTTATATGAGTGCTCTCAAAGTCAAATCCTCGCTTTTTCCAGTGCGAAAACATTTGTTCGATGCTCCAACGCTCTGCGTACATCTTTAGCATAGTCTTTCCAATAAATCGGTTGCTTATGGTAAACAAATACTCACTACGGGCGTTTTCGCCCTTAATCTGTTTCCAACTGAAGAAAACCTTTTGCCCGTAAATAAAAAGCCTGCGGTTTTTGAACTTTTTAGAGGAAAGTGTCCTGCGGTATTTTTTGACGCGCAAACGTTCATTGACCAGGGTATTATCTTTGATCCGAACGATATAGGCGATTTGTTTGCGATCCAGCCAGTGTAACCACTCCTGGCCAATAAACTCGCGGTCCATTATTAGGCATTTGATCCGGGAAGCTTCGAGTAGTCTGAGTACCTTTTTAAAAATCCGGATACGCTGAGAGGTCTTGCTGCTTCCCTGTTTGGTCACCTCAGGCAACAGAGTCCATGCAATCGGATAGCCCACCGAATGAATACGAATGCTTACCACCAAATAGTTGATCTGCCGTGTGCCGTACTTCCAATTGGTCCGATCCATGCATAAAATCAAATGAGTACCCTTGAGAGTATTGGTTAACTTCAAAACCGGACGTCCAAAGTCTATGTTTGCTGTGGCCAACCAAAACAGAAGCCTGGATAAGCGTTTGTGAACCGAGTCAGCTTTTACTGTTACAATTCCACCAAGGGCAAGCTTTCGCAGGTTAACCGTGGCTTCACTCATTAGGCTCAATACAAAAATAGCGATGCCTGTGAGCCGTGCGCGATGCACCTGAGGTAAGTTTTGCTTGAGTAATTCGGTTAATGTCTGCAAAGCAGAGGTGTCTTTGGTTTTTTTCATGGTGTGGGAATCATTGAAATTCTTAGCTTCTGTAGGGAAGCTAAGAACCAAAGACAACTACAAGTCGCTTAATTTCAGACATTTAAGCCTGTTATTCACAGTTTTGTCCTGTAGTGTGGTGTATTTTGAACAAAACACACAAACCATTGATAACAAAAACCATATTCATTTTGCCAATAGGCTGATGAGCAACTGTGTTTTCATGCAAGTGTAATTTGTGATTTTTTTAGTAAAATTTGAAGATGGATGAGCAGTTTTCTCATTGCTGCAACGATGGCACATTTGCAGGGCTTGCCTCTGGCACGCAGGCCGTCGACGTATTTCTTGATGTGTTCATTGTGAACAGCAGCAGACTGCGCAGCCATGTAGAGGCATTTCCGCACCTTGGCGCGTCCGCCTTCAATACGACGCTTTCCGCGATATTTGCCACTGTCCTTGTTGAATGGAGCGACTCCTGCCAGTGCAACCAGTTGGTTGCGCCCCAGTGCAGTGACTTCTCCGAGGTAGGCTAGAATGGCCCATGCGGTTATCTTGCCCACGCCTGTAACCGATTGCATCGTTGAGCTATGCTCACTCATTACTTCATCCTTGTCAATGAGTTGCTCGATCTGTCCGTCGATTTGGGCAAGCTCCTCTTCGAGAATACCGATCATTTTCTCAATGGATTGGCGCACGCACTGCGGGCATTTTTGCAAACGGGTTTTCTCCCGCGCCAAAGATTCAGTCAATTGACTGCGTCGATCCATGAGGGCCTGAAGGGTTTGCTGCCGGGGCGAAGGTGGCGGTGTCGACTCCAAGTCCTTGCTGTGGGCAAAGCGCAGCAATAAAGCTGCATCGATGGGATCGCTCCTGGCCTTGATCCCTTCGCTTTTGGCAAAGGCACGTACACGTGCCGGGTTGACCAAAGCTACGGCAATTGCGTTGTCATGTAAGCAGTCCACTAGTTTGCGTTCGTAGCCTCCAGTGGCTTCACAAACCACGATCGGAGTCTGCTGGGATTGAACCTTCGCGAGTAGTTTCTTAAGTCCGTCTTCGTTGTAATCGAACAATCCTTTGAAAGAGTCGCTCTTAACAGCGAGACTGTCTTTGGCAATATCGATAGCAATGTAGTTTTTTGAGTTTGAGTTCATGGCTTATATCGGTCTTGTAGAGATGAGCTCACCGGCTGTAAGCTGGGGCTCTGTCAACTGTTTGATATTAAGCCAGGAAGCTTCAGAGGATCGCTGCTTCGCGTTGAACTCAAGTGGTTCGAGACGCAAAATGATCTCATCTGAAGCTACCGTGTGGCAGATGCCTCTGCTACACGGCCCCCTGGCACCTTCAAAGATGTAAGACTTCAAAGGCTTTTTCGAGTCCTTCCTCCGACGAGTTAAATGAACCCATTCTCGGAAGAACTCAAAAAGCTGGTTTCTCATGGAGGTGTATCCTACAAGATGCAAAGAACGCCAAGGTACAGGACTGGCTATCAGTGCAGAGTAATATTCAGATGTTTCTTTCCTTTGCGGTCTTTGCGGCTTGAGCGTAGCGGGCGTGAGATTCATTTCATTCTTTTCTCGAACGTAGAGATGACTCACAGATTTAGCGCAGCTAAATCTGTTGATGTCTATCGAATTGTGTGTGCCTGGCATGCATGTGAATTAATGGGGTTCAAGTCCCCTGTATGTGAATCAGTTAAAATTATGAAAATTAAGATTAACCAAATACTAGATTATGGCAACTGCGAAATCGCGAGGTTTCGTGGGAAGGAAGCCTACGTCAAATCTGTGAGCCCACGAACAGGAAGGTTCTATAAGGCCGGTATGGCGGATGAGCTGGCACAACACAGCAAAGTCCTTGATTCAGCCATGAAGGTAAAGAACCGGGTTGTGCAGAAGCAATTCACGTGCTTACCCAGGGAGGCCTTGTCTCGCCGCTTCAGAGGGTTTCAATCTACCCAAACAACTGAAGCACCTATCCCAGCAATGGGATGGGCAAGACGAGATAAGGAGTCAGCCAAGAGCATATTAGTCGTATCAGAATCCGTGAGTAACCGCCGACGGGTGACCCGTCCGGTGAAGAGTGCGGCAAGCGGATGCGGTCGAAGGCTCGAACCGAAGAAGAGGAAGCAACCGGAGGTGGCCTGTGAGTAATCACGCGACACACTTCGAGGAGAACCGACTCCCTCAGCAAACCCTACTGGAGGCCATCCTCGATCGGGAGAATCTGCGCAATGCATGGGCACGCGTGCGTTCAAACAAAGGATCGGCAGGAATCGACGGCATGTCGGTTGCTGACTTTCCGGCGTTCTCGCAAGTGCACATGACCCGCATTATCGACCAGATCAGGGAGGGGCGCTACGCGCCTGCTCCGGTGAAGAGAGTCTGGATACCCAAACCGGACGGTTCGAAACGCCCACTGGGCATACCGACCGTTTTGGACAGGGTTATCCAGCAAGCTATAGCTCAAGTACTCAGTGCACTCTTTGATGGGGACTTCAGCGAAAGCAGCTATGGTTTCAGATATGGACGCCAAGGGTATGCCGCCATCGAGCGGATCAGTGAGGCGTTACAGGCAGTTTACAAGTGGGGTGTCGACTGTGATCTCAAAGGTTACTTCGACACCGTGAATCACGACCTGCTGATTCATCAACTGCGTGAACGTATCAGCGATAAGCGAGTGCTACGCCTGATTGGTAAATACCTTCGGGCTGGAGTCCGACTTGAGGACGGTTTGACACAGAAGACACTCAAAGGGGTGCCGCAAGGTGGCCCTTTATCTCCTTTGTTGGCCAATATCATACTCGACCCGCTCGATAAGAAGATCGAGGCCATGGGCTTGCCCTTCGCACGTTACGCCGACGACTTCCTCGTAGTCACCGGTTCTAAAACTGAGGCTGTCGAAGTGATGGCACAGGTCAGTGAATACGTGGAAGGGAAGTTGAAGCTACTGGTCAATCAAGACAAAAGCAAAGTCGCTCCCTTAGGCCAATGCAGCTTTCTGGGATTTAACATCCGCGGAAAGCAAATCCGCCGAACGGATAAAGCCGTCAAGCAGTTCAAAACTCGCATACAGGAAATCACCTCATGTAGTCGTGGCATCTCGATGAGGCAACGCCTTATCGAGCTCAAAGGGTTCTGTGTGGGCTGGTTCCAATACTTCAAAATCGGTTTGCCGTACAAAGAAGTCAGGGAATGGGACGGATGGATACGCAGGCGAATAAGACTCTGCTACTGGAAAGACTGGAAGCTGCCGCGTAAACGTAGACGGATGCTGATTAAGCTGGGCATCTCTTCACAAGAGGTGAAGAAAGCCTCACGCTCCCGCAAGGGTTACTGGAGAATGTCCCGCAATAGCCTGGTCAGTATCGCGCTTAATAACACATATCTGACTCAACAAGGAGTGCCCTCCATGCAGGAACTCTGGGTGCGCTTCAAATACGGAGATAAGGCAAAAGTCTGATCTCTGGTCACTGATTCTTAGGAACCGCCGTGCTACGGACCCGTATGGCCGGTGGTGTGGGAGCGGGGGGAGTTAATGCCCCTCGCTACCCGATTGAACCTTTGTCTATGTTGCTTGTGATGTGATATTTTCAAAAGCAACTTCGTTTATAGAAGCTTTGTCTCTTGCATGCTCAATGGTCATACTGACAAGGTTTCCATCTGAATCTAAGTCAATATAGATGCTTTCACTGACTTCTCTAGTCTCAACGATTTCTTTGCTCTGAAATTCAACTAAAGCAGTGTCACTATCTTCAAAATATTTTATTTTCATTTTTCCTCCTTAAATCTTCGATCAAAAAAAGCATTATGAATTGTTTCATGATCTTCTAATAATATAACTCTTAGATATTTTCCATCTGCTTCATCAATCTTTTTCCATACTCTTAGTCTCATGTCAGATTGTACTTCTGAACAGTCTGGGTTTTCGATAGCAGCCATAATCCATTCATTTTTGATTGTTTTGCGGTCCGACCGGTTCCTTGTATGAAAAAAGTACTGAGTACACTTCATTTAACAAAGCATAATGACAGCTAAGCCGATAGAATCAAATTTTATTCTTGTTCAATGACGAGGAGTAGGGAATTGATTCACAAAGGTAGATTTTTCGTAGGCTAGTCGTCGCGATCTTCTCAAGCGTCTTTTGAAGCATGCTGAGGAATGTGTCCTTCGGGAATTTAGCATGCAATGCACCAAGGTATGGCATCGCAATGCAGTGGAAATTGCGCTCTGTCGCTTCCAATACGATTGCCTCGATAATGTCTAGAATCCACTCCTTCTTTGTTAATTCTTCGGAGGTAAAATAATAGACGTCTTTTGCTTTCAACTTCCCTGCTACCGAATATGCAAGAATTGAGGCAGAGATCAAAAATCCTGAATACGAGGCGAATTGGATGAGGTCTGTGAATATTTGTCGAAGAGCGAAAATGACAATGTCGCGCTGACCAAAATCAGTAGCGCAACTATGCCGAGAGGTGACTTGGCAGCCTCAGCTATAATTTTCGGGAACTGTTCGAGAGTCTCCTTCATGTTCCTAACGTTAGGGGATAGACACCCGACCTGTGAAGCTCGAAGTGCAAGTGCTTATCAGATTGTTTTTGGCATTACTCGGGTTGTCTACTCTGACTTGTTGGGTGTACTGGGCGAACTCAGTCAATCGGTCAATGACCAACAGGGGCGTAGCTACCGGGGAATCAACTTCTTTCAGGCAACAGACCTGAAATTCATTCAAACTCTGGTGAGAGGAGAACATAACATTAGTGGATTCACTAATCGTAACCTGCAATGTTATCTGTCAAGTTGGAGCAGTGGCAAAATATCCATAATGATCCGTCTTTTTAAAGCCCACGGATTAATCAAAAGCGTCCATCGAACTTATAAATACTCTCTGACAAAACGTGGCAAAAGTCTGCTCTTTGCTCATTTGCAGCTGACCAGTCGTGTTATTATACCAGCACTGGCAAAGTAAAAATAGCATCCTTTTTACATTGATATCCGTGCTAAACATGCACGGATTTTAAAAGTAAGATACTAAAATAATCTGAATTCGTTGATTGCAAATCCAAGTTAGATAATTTTGGCTTCGGCTCGAAATAATACATATGAAACATTTAGCAACACTCGTACTTATTTTGGCTAGTCCCGTTGTGCTCTTTGCACACAAAAGTGAGCAACATGAAGTAAAAATAGAGCCCATACAGGTTGCGGATCGAATTTACATGCTGATCGGACAAGGCGGTAATATCGGTCTCGCAATTGATGAGAACTACACGCTGCTGATCGACGATCAGTTTGCGCCTCTTTCCCAAGCAATTCAGGAAGTGATCGCGAAACTTACAGATAAGCCCATCACGTATCTGCTCAACACGCATTTTCACTTCGATCATACTGATGGAAATGAAAATTTTAGCGATTTGGTAACTGTGATTGTTGCGCACGAAAATGTACGTACGAAACTGCAGAGCGGCGCTGTGATTGAAGCATTTGGCAAGACCATGGAACCATATCCTGAATCGGCTTTGCCTGCTCTCACTTATTCCGAAAAACTTTCAATTTATCAAGGCAATGAAGAAATTGAATTGTTACACTTTGCAAATGCTCATACTGACGGAGACACGGTAGTGCATTTTAAAGATTCCAATGTAATTCATGCCGGAGACATTCTTTTCAGCAAAATGTATCCGTTTATCGACACAAAAAACGGCGGTGATGTGCACGGTTTTATTGCTGCTCAAGAAGCAGTATTGGCAATGGTCGATGATCAGACAAAGATTATTCCGGGACATGGGCCGCTCTCCAATAAAGCGTCAATGGAGCAAGATCTGGCAATGCTCAAAAAAATTGTTGCTGTTGTAGAAGAAGAACTCGCGAATGGTAAAACGCCTGAACAGATCGCAATGCATCCAAACGTTCAGGAATACGATGCATCGTATGGTCAAGGGTTTTTCGATACAAAAACGTTTATCAAATTACTTTGCGCGGACTTAAAGGAATAGCAGCAATATTCATTGCATGGATGTACAGGGTCATTTCGTAACGAGTGCAATTTCAAATTGTAGCAAATGACCTATGATTCAGCAAACCCGGGAGCGCCAGACTCCTGTCTGGCATTGCGTTGGATTGGTTGCAGTGATCTGCAGCGGTCTCTGTCCGGACATTTTGCGGGGACTTACTCTGGTGTTGCCAATGCGGAGATTGGCGATCCCAGGCGTCTGTATTTTTCACGCTGCTTGGCTTTGCGCTTCTGTTTCCATGCCACATTTCTGAGTTAACCGTGTTATTCACTTTTGCGACAAATTAAAATTACTCCTCTTTTCAGGAGTTATCTATAATGCCTGACCTGATAAAACAAGCGACTCTTTTCCAAGAAGCGCTGCTGGATTGGTATATCGCGGAGCAACGCGCGCTTCCCTGGCGCTCAGAACCCTCAATCTATAAAACCGTTGTTTCGGAGTTCATGCTACAGCAAACACAGGTTAAGACGGTTATTCCCTATTTTGAGCGCTGGCTGGAGCAATTTCCGGATTTTGATGCTTTGGCAAATGCATCAAGTGAGGCGGTACTTAAATACTGGGAAGGTCTCGGTTATTACAGTCGCGCTCGTAACCTTCACAAACTCGCGCAAACTTATGTGACGCTCGACTCGAAACCAAAGACTGCTAAAGAATGGCAGGCACTTCCGGGCGTCGGGCCATACACTTCCGCAGCCATTAGTTCCATCGCACAG
>JBNKZP010000063.1:0-9183 GCA_050301675.1 Puniceicoccaceae bacterium | reverse complement strand
GGCATGTTTGATCTTACCGATTTCACAAGCTTGTTGCACGCGATCACTCAGAAGCTGCATAATTTTTTTATCGATCGTATCGGCACGCGCCGAATCGCTTGATTCGGACCGGACAACATCCTTTCCCACCTCTGCAAAAATCAACTCTCTGTAAATGCCTCTTAACGCATCTTCTGAAAGCAGGCCGGAATTCAAAACGCCCAACCGGTTGACGATTTCGGTCTCGTAAGCAGGATCATACTGCTCTTTCGCGAGGGCGAACTTTGTTCGTTCACAGAAGAGTTGTACCAGTTCTCGATCAATTTTGTCGATCGCATCACGATTTCGCTGCAATTTACTGTTGATCGCATCCATACTAAATTCTTTTGTTCAGGCATTCGAAGCGGCGTCGCTTTCGATATTTTCCATTTGCCAATCCGATGCATCGTTTTGCTCTCCAGGCACTTGTGTGTCAAACTCTGGCTCTTCGGCAAGGCCAACATCTTTGTCATTAATTTGCATCTGAGATTCCGCATCACGCCGAATCCAGTCATCGACCTGCTGCTTGTTAAGAACATCCGAAGCAGGCAACTCATCCAGATCTTTAATCCCAACAAACTCAAGGAATTTATCCGTAGTCGCATATTGAATCGGACGTCCCGGTAACTCTGACCGACCGGTAACATGAGCCAACTCCAATTCAATCAGACGATTCAGAGGTCCATCAACCGAAACCCCGCGAATCGCCTCCATCTCTGCACGTGTAACGGGCTGGCGATAAGCGACGATTGACAGCGTCTCCAAAGCAGCAGGACTTAGCCTCGTTGGCCGCGGTTCACCCCGCAACAATCGGACATATTCGGCAAACTGCGGGGCAGTTACTATTTGATAACCATTCGGTCCTTCTACGATTCGATACGCTTTATCCTCAACCTCTGCAAAATTGATCAGTTCAGCAAGTGCTGCACTGATCTGTGACTGAGTGGCTGGACCGGAAATAGCAGCAAGCTCTTCTTCGGAAGCTTTTTCAGCCTCCAGTGCTTCCCTGACCTGAGAGTGATGACGCGTAAAAACCTGCACCAATTCCTGAAGACTGATCGGCTCTGCAGTTGAAAGCAATAATGCCTCTAACGTCTTTTTTAGGTCAATTTCCATAAATAGTTTGTCTGCAAAACTGTAAAAAGGGTGTTGTAGAAACCCCTACTATTGATTGTTATTGCCTGGTCTTTGCAACGAGAAACAACTTTTGTTTATATTTTAATTCATATACTTTTTACTATGGCTACAAAAAATACACGTCCGCACTCGTCCATTGTCGTCGATGGGACAGATCGGGCCCCTGCCCGATCCATGCTCCGCGCTGTCGGCTTCAGCGATGAAGACTTTGAAAAACCGCAAATCGGCATCGCCGCCTCTCCCAGCGATCTGACCCCCTGTAATGTACATCTGGACGAGCTCGCCTCGCACGCTGCCAAAGGCATCGGCAAGACCGGAGGTAAAGCGATCAATTTCAGCACGATTACTGTCTCGGATGGTATCAGTATGGGTACCAAAGGTATGCGCTACAGCCTGGTTTCGCGCGATGTAATTGCTGATTCGATCGAAACTGTAGTGGCTGCCGAAGGATTTGACGGTCTTGTCGCCATTGGTGGCTGCGACAAAAATATGCCTGGTTGCATGATTGCTATTGCCCGACTGAATCGTCCGGCTGTTTTCGTCTATGGCGGCACCATACTGCCCGGCTTCAGGCCTAAAGACCAGAAGGAGCAATGTAATCCGATGGACATTGTATCTGTATTTGAAGCCGTTGGTAAACATGCCAAAGGTGAGCTTACCGACGAAGAACTGAAAGAAGTCGAACAATACGCGATTCCCGGCCCCGGCTCCTGCGGTGGCATGTACACTGCCAACACCATGGCCAGCGCCATCGAAGCTCTGGGCATGAGTCTGCCTGGCAGCAGCGCGCAGATCGCTGTGGGTGAGGCCAAGCGCAAGGATTGTGAAAATGCGGGCGCTGCCGTACTCAAGCTTCTTGAACTCGATATCAAACCGCGCGATATTATGACACGCAAAGCGTTTGAAAATGCCATCACTACCTGTCTGGCTCTCGGCGGATCGACAAATTTAATTTTGCACCTGCTCGCAATTGCTCATTCGGCAGATGTAGCACTGAGTATCGACGACTTTAAGGAAATTGGCGAACGCATCCCGCTGCTGGCCGACGTCAAACCTTTTGGGAAGTACAATATGAGCCAGTTGATTCGCATCGGTGGCATACGCCCTTTAATGAAGCTGCTGCTGGATCGCGGACTTTTACATAGCGAATGTCTGACGGTTACCGGCGAAACCATCGCAGATTCTCTCAAAGACGTTGCACCCTACCCATCCTACCCGGATGAACAGGATGTGATACGTCCATGGGATCAGCCGATTAAAGATACGGCACATTTGCGCATCCTGCGCGGAAATCTAGCTCCAGAAGGCGCTGTGGGTAAAATAACTGGCAAAGAGGGTCTCTACTTTAAGGGCACCGCCAAGGTTTACGAAAGTGAAGAAAGTGCACTTCTTGGCATTCTGCGTGGTAATGTAGTAGCCGGCGATGTTGTCGTCATTCGCAACGAAGGCCCTGTTGGTGGGCCTGGCATGCGCGAGATGCTCTCGCCCACCAGCGCGGTTGCCGGACGCGGCCTGATCAAAGAAGTTGCACTGATTACAGATGGTCGCTTTTCCGGAGGCAGTCACGGTTTTGATGTTGGCCACATCACACCTGAAGCGGCTACAGGAGGACCGATCGGCATTGTAAAAGACGGTGATATAATCGAAATCGATGCCGTAAAAAACACTATTGAGCTTTTGATTGAAGACGCTGAATACCAGGCGCGTATGGCAGCATTCAAGCCCAGCGGCCCCGGAGCAAAACGGGGAGTGCTCGGCAAATATGCTGCCACCGTGGCAACTGCTTCAGAAGGCGCAGTGACCGATAAGAACCTGTGAAACTGTTCGAGATTCGAACAGTTTCAAAATATCGAACGCCAAACTTTGAACTTCGACCGTTGAATATTTTGGGGAACGCTAATGATGCGAAATTGGATGTTGAAAGTTGAATTACGAATACTCAATGTTTACATTTTGTGATTCGAAGTTCAAAGTTCGATGTTTAGCGTTCGATGTTCAAAGATTTATAACATGGCCTGGAAGCGATTTAAGCAATACTATCTGTACATAGATACACTTGGATTCGGGATCGATATCAGTCGTATTGATTTCAATGACATGTTTCTGGGCGACATGGAGCCAAAGATGCAAGCGGCTTACGTTGCTATGCAAGCGCTTGAGTCCGGATCAATCGCCAATGTTGATGAAGATCGTATGGTTGGTCACTATTGGCTGCGAAATTCAAAAAAAGCCCCCAACCAGGAATTAACCGATGCGATTGAGGCCTGTATCCGGAAAGTCAAACAGGTTGCCTCAAGTGTGCACAGTGGCGCGCTGAAAGGCGCCCACGGCAACTTCAGGAATCTTCTGGTTATCGGCATTGGTGGATCTTCTCTTGGTCCACAGTTTGTAGCAGATGCCCTGGGCGATTCAAAAGCGGACCAGTTAAAGCTCTACTTTTTCGACAACACAGATCCGGATGGTTTCGACCGGACGCTTTCACAGCTTGACGGTCAACTTGGAGAAACACTTTCGCTAGTGATTTCCAAATCCGGTGGCACTCCGGAAACCCGAAACGGTATGATCGAAGCAGAAGCTGCCTACAAGGCGTCAGGACTGAATTTTGCCGAACATGCCATCGCCATCACTGGCAAAGACAGCAAGCTGTACAATTACGCGAACGAAAACAACTGGCTCGACACCTTTCCCATGTGGGACTGGGTAGGTGGGCGCACTTCAGTATTTTCAGCAGTCGGACTTCTCCCGGCAGCCATCCAGGGCATCGACATTGATCGCCTGCTGGCTGGCGCTGCTGCAATGGATAAGGTTACCCGAGAAACCGAAACATTGAAAAATCCGGCAGCGCTGCTGGCGCTAATGTGGTATTATGCAACGGATGGTAAAGGTTCTAAAGACATGGTTGTGCTTCCCTACAAAGACCGGCTTATGTTATTTTCCAAGTACCTACAACAACTTGTTATGGAGTCGCTCGGCAAAGCAACCGACCTCGACAACAATCCCGTGAATCAAGGTATCACTGTCTATGGTAACAAAGGATCCACGGATCAACATGCTTATGTGCAGCAACTCCGTGAAGGTGTGCACAATTTTTTCGTAACTTTTATTGAAGTGCTTAAAGATCGCAAAAATAATTCCATAGCGGTCGAAAAAGCCTTCACCAGCGGTGACTTCCTGCAAGGATTTTTACTGGGCACCCGAGATGCGCTCTACGAAAAAGGTCGCCAATCAATCACGCTCACAATCGAGGCAGTTACGCCGGAAACAGTAGGACAACTGATCGCGCTCTTTGAACGTGCAGTTGGCTTTTACGCAAGTTTGGTAAACATCAATGCCTACCATCAACCAGGAGTTGAAGCAGGCAAAAAAGCCGCGGCTACCATACTAAAGATTGAAGAACAGGTCATTGATCACATAAAGGCCCATAAGGGAAAGCCAGAAACAGCAGAATCAATTGCGGCACAGTTGGGTCTTGAACAACACGAAGAAATCATTTTTAAGCTGCTTTTTCGATTGGCACACAATCATCGAGAAATTGGTATAAATATCAAGAATCCTATATATAGCACAGAATTTTTCTCAGCTTGAAATACACACTTTCTGAGAACACAAAACTTTATCAGTTAATGAATTACCTATCACTCATTCTTCGGATTTTTGCAATACTTGCTGCCATCACTGCAGGTGTTTTATATTTTTTACTGGAAGGTAAATTGGACGAGAAAGGAAAAAAACTCGCACAGGTTCAAGCCGAATTGCAGGTGCTCCTGGATGAAAACGAAACAGCCGACCTGGAAATCTCCGAACTTCGCGAAGATTTGACTAAAGAAAACAAGCTCATAGAAGAAGCCAACACCCAGCTCGAAGAAGCCAAAGCTAAATTAGTTGCCGAAATGCAAGAAAGCCAGCGCGTACAAAAAGAGTTGATTGAGACCCAGCAAAAAGTCACTCAGCATGAAGAAACTATAACGCGTCTACGTCAGGAATTAGTTAATGCAGAAAGCCTCTTTGCAGCCAACAGTCAGGAAAGCTTGATCGCTCAACTTCAAGAACGGATTGAAGAACTCACTGCCGCGAATTCCTTGCTAAGAGATAAAATCAAAACGTCAGCTACTCCCGACGAAAAAGATAGTCCGGTTGATACAAAGCCAAAAGTAAGCACTACAGTCTCAGAACCATTTACCGTAAGGACACTAAGTGCCGATGAAGTCGCCTCAATCAAAGAAGAGACAAAGATTGCATCACTTAGCATTGAAAACGGAATTATCGTTCTGGACGCAGCTGAACAGCCAAATCTGAAACCCGGCACAACTATTGATCTCGTCAAAGCCTCAAAAGTCATTGCCCGAGTTAAAATAGTTAATATTAATGGTTCGCTCGCCATTGCTTACATAAGACCAGGAGCAGATTTAAATGACCTCTCCAGAGGCGATACTGTTAAAATTTTACGTTAATCTCTATCGTTTCCAGTCATGACAACTTCACCCCTAGAACCGGTAGCGCAGGTGCATCCTCACACCACGCAAACGTCTCAACGCTTTTGCCAATGCAACGCGAATACACGCCGGGAAAGACACTGTACTATCGGAATACAATTGATACGATTGATCGTAGGCTTGGTTCTACTGTTGCAAGCTGGCTGTTTCAATGCCAGTCCTGATGATCAGGAACTGCCATGGTCCCGACCAGCAGACTGGGAAGGCGGCGTCCCCGGCATGGGAAACTAGTTTTCCGCTGCTTTCGCAAAATCCGCAAACGAGTGCATCGATAGCCTTCAAACATTGAAAAATCCGGAATGCTCACCCTGGTTGCTACACCGATTGGAAATCTTTCCGACATTACGCCACGTTCCATAGAAGCACTCAAAACGGCAACCCTGATCGTCTGTGAAGATACCCGTGTCACTGGAAAACT
Source organism: Puniceicoccaceae bacterium (assembly GCA_050301675.1). Taxonomy (GTDB): domain Bacteria; phylum Verrucomicrobiota; class Verrucomicrobiia; order Opitutales; family Coraliomargaritaceae; genus Lentimonas. Next base: position 3,117 of record JBNKZP010000063.1, on the reverse strand, counting down.
ACTCAATAAACTCGGGATCGATGAGCGCGGACAACTGATCGCTTTTCACGATAAAAACGAAACTTTGCTCGCAGGTACTATTGCTGACCGCATCGAACAAGGTGAAGCAGTCGTACTGGTTGTGGATGCAGGCACGCCAGCAATCAGTGATCCGGGATTTCGTCTAGTGCGTGAGTGCCGCAAGCGTGGCTTGAAGGTAACGACCACTCCAGGTGTCTGCGCTGCAATTACCGCGCTTTCCGTATCGGGGCTTCCCAGCGATCAATTCCTTTTTGCAGGATTTCTTACTCCAAAAAGTGCGGCACGAAAGCGCTTCTTTGAATCCAACAAGACAGGTGATTACACTATTATTGTTTACGAATCCTGTCACCGAATCGAAAAATTTCTAAACGATTTGGTGGAAACTCTCGGTCCGGAACGTTGCATCAGCGTGTGCCGTGAGTTAACGAAACTACACGAAACCGTTTTTACCGGCACTGCCAAAGAAGTAAGAGAATCCGTGTTAAATTCCAGTCAAAAAGGCGAATTTGTTGTCTGTATTGCTAAAGATGGCTTTGAATTATAGACTCAACCCGGTATAGCCGAGACCCGAACGTTCGAAGAAAATAATCCTAAAAAGATGAGTCGGCAAAGGTTGGGTTTTGTAAGCCACGGATGAACGGGTATACGCGAATCAGACACAACTCAAATGCTTTAATTATACCTCGACTGGATTGAGGACTCAGCAAAGAGTCTGCGCCGAAACCAGAACGCTACGTTTACCAACGCAATCATTACGGGCACTTCAACCAAGGGACCGATTACGGCAGCGAAGGCCGCACCTGAACCGATGCCAAATACGGCGACTGCTACAGCGATGGCCAATTCGAAGTTATTGCTGGCCGCTGTAAAACTAAGTGTAGTACTTTGGCGGTAATCGGCACCCACCCATTTACCCATCAGGAAGCTGACCACGAACATAATCGCAAAATAGATCGTAAGTGGGATCGCGATGCGGAGGACATCCATTGGGAGTTCAATGATCTTGTCGCCTTTGAAGCTGAACATAAGGACAATCGTGAAGAGTAGCGCGATCAGCGTCAGTGGGCTTATTTTTGGAATGAAGTTTTTTTCATACCATTCTCGGCCTTTAAATTTAAGGCCGACAAAACGGGTCAGCATGCCGCCAAAGAAGGGAATCCCAAGGTAGATAAGGACACTTACAGCGACTTCTCCCATAGTGATGTCCACTACACTCCCTTCGAGACCAAACACACCCGGGAGAAAAGTTATGAAGAACCACGCGTAGATGCTGAAGAAAACGATTTGAAAGACACTGTTAAATGCCACCAAGCCTGCGGCGTATTCGTTATCTCCTTCCGCAAGCTCGTTCCACACGATGACCATAGCGATGCAACGTGCCAGACCAATCAGGATGACGCCAGTCATATACTCAGGATGCCCCTGGAGAAACAGGATCGCCAAGGCAAACATCAGAACCGGCCCAATGACCCAGTTTTGCATGAGCGAAAGCCCAAGCACCTTGAGGTTACGGAATACACGGGGCATTTCCTCGTAGCGCACTTTGGCCAGCGGTGGATACATCATCAGAATCAAGCCGATTGCGATAGGGACATTGGTTGTTCCAATCTGAAACCGATTGAGAAATTCTTCGGCACCGGACCAGAGAACTCCAATGGCAACACCGATCGCCATGGCGAGAAAAATCCAAAGAGTTAGAAAGCGGTCAAGGAAACCGAGTTTCTTGGTCGGAGGCGGACAGATAGGTTCGTTGTTCATCGATCAGTGATATAAAATTTGAGCCAGTGCATTCAGGAAATCGCCTGTCGGAATGCTCATTGATGATGGGAGAAGTTATCAGAAACGAGAAGGTTACACCTAAAGGCACGTTTTTGGAGGTTTGAGTTACTTCTTGGAAACTGCCTGACGATAGCCTGCCGCATAGGCCTCGAAGACTTTGCGTATATCGTCGCGAATCCGGCGGAAAGCATCCATTTCAGACTCGCCTTCTCGCACAGCGTGAGGTGGATCCTCGAAGCCCCAGTGAAAACGATCTACTTTGCCCGGGAAAGTCGGACAGGCTTGATCGGCATTTCCGCAAACGGTAATCACTGTTTTTATACCGGCGTCAAGAAACTGATCAAAGTGCTTCGATGTATGCGAAGAAATATCGATGTCGATCTCCTTTAATACATCAATGGCATTCGGGTGGACGTAGCCCGTAGGTTTCGAACCAGCGCTGTAAATCTCAAAGAGATCGCCTGCGGCATTCCGTAGAATGCCCTCAGCCATATGGCTGCGGCACGAATTTCCAGTGCAGAGAATGAGGATTTTCGGTTTATTCATAACGAATCTCAGAAATAAAACGTTGTTCTGCAAGGAGCGCATTCGAGCACCCCGAAGGCTCCGAACGCAAACGCTCAATGACTTCTGTCCGCCTACTCAGGTCTTCCTGAAAGGACAACTCTTCCATTGCACAGTCCTGCAAGCATTTCAGATTCTCGGCAAGGAGAGGATGCTCCGGGTCAGCCAGCCGGTAGACGATCCACTGAGCCTGGCGCTCGCCCTCAACCATGCCCAGTCCCTTCATATAGCGCAGTTGCTTGGACATTTTCACTTGCTCGCAATCAAGAATCTCAACGAGATGGCAAACACACAACGGGCCATCCTTCAGCAGATTAAGGATACGCAGGCGAAGTTCGTCGCAAAGACACTTGTACATCTGAATTACTTTCACAAGTATGCATATTCAATCTTATGCAAGTGCCGTCAAGTGAATAATCTCTCATTAGATTCGGCTTTATTTGTGAGCATCTATTCGAACAGCAAGTATCAATTGGGTAGCGATTACCCTACAATTGTTCACCCACTTCTAAATGGCATTAGCCTGCTGATCGGGTTTAATCTGGTCAAAATGTAATAGTTGCTTTTGATTTGGTTAATGATCCAACGCTGAATCACAAAAACTAATTAAAACCTGAGCAATTTCATTTCGCACATCTTCAATCTCTAAGTAACGTCGCTGATAAAAGTCAGTTTTTAATAATCTTTGAGTGCTCTGTCGATCACTCTGCAATTCCATCAGCATACCTTTGACAAAAAGGCTTAACAAACGTC
>JBNKZP010000062.1:0-9318 GCA_050301675.1 Puniceicoccaceae bacterium | reverse complement strand
TGAAACTGAAACGGTGTTTCCGGATACTGAACTGAAAATGGTCTTCCATTCCTGTACTCAGACCCATCAGGGGGCATTCGACTTTCCGCCGGATCAAGAAGTCTGAACTTTGAACTGAGATTTATCTGCTGCCTTCATGTATGCTTCCTCCATTGTGATCAGATCCTTTTGCAATAGTTCGCGAAGCGAAGCATCCATTGTGATCATGCCGCTTTCCCGGTTTTGGCCGATGATGTTTTCTATGTTTTTTGGGTTTGTGCGGATACAGTGCGGTAGAGCTACGTGGTTGAGGAGAATCTCATGAACCGCGACTCGACCTCCAACTTTTTTCTTGCAAAGTAACTGAGAGACAATCCCGCGAAGCGATTCTGCCAGCATAATGCGGGTTTGATTTTGCTCGTCTGCCGGAAATGCATTGATGATACGGTCAATCGTTTTGGCGGCGCTATTGGTATGGAGTGTGGCAAAGACCAGCATGCCCATGGCAGCACAGTTCAGGGCGAGGCGGATTGTCTCTTTATCACGCATTTCCCCGATCAGTATCACATCGGGATCAGCACGCATGGCGCCTTTGAGGCCGGCATAGTAGGTGCGTGTATGCTCGCCAACTTCCCGGTGGATGATTGTACTTTCTTTGTCTGTGTGGGCAAATTCAACCGGGTCTTCGAGTGTTATAATCTGCTTCTTGTAGTTTTCATTGATATGGTTGATGATCGCAGCCAGTGTTGTTGATTTACCACTACCTGTCGGGCCGGTAACGAGAACCAGACCATCTTTGTAAGTAGCCATCTTCTTTAAGGTAGAGGGCAAATTAAGTTCATCAATGCTTGGGATGTGCGAGGGGACTTGCCTCAAAACGGCAGCCATGCCCCAGTTGTTTCTAAACAAATTCATGCGGAAACGAGCTTTCCCTGGTATTTCATGTGCCAGATCGGCATCACTGGTCTTCAGAAAGTTATCCCAGCGGTGTTGGGGGGTAACTTCTCTGAGAATCTGTTCCATCGCCCCTTCATCTAGCAGGTCATCATTGAGTGGATGAATAACTCCGTGTATTCTCGCTTTTGGAGGGGCTCCGACAGAAAGGTGCAGGTCAGAGCCGCCTCGATCGAGCATTTCTATAAGCAGTGTGTCTATTTGATTCATCCTGAAATCATAAGTTGTGAACTGAGAGTTAACGTTGGATCTGTTACAGTGAAACGCCTGCAAGATGAGCGGTTAACGTCAGTATGACCATTATTCATTAGCGTAGTAAGTGTTTTCTGCTGCGATTTCCGGTGAAATTTTACCCGCTGCAAGCAGCGCTTTTACAGAGTCGTTCATCGTTTGCATGCCGAAACGTTTGCCTGACTGCATGGCATCTTCAAGACCGGTCTCTTTTCCATCACGGATGATATTGGCTACGGCATTGGTGTTCACCAGCATTTCAGAAGCAAGTACGACATCGTTGTTGACACCGGGTAGTTGTCGCTGACAAACGATTCCACGTAGCGACCCGGCGGTCATTGCTCGAATCTGGCTTTGCTGGCTGGGGGGGAACACATCCAGGATGCGGTTCAAAGTGGATTTGGCATCGCGCGTGTGCATGGTTGCGATCACTAAGTGCCCGGTTTCAGCGGCTGTAATCGCCATTTCGATCGTTGTCAGATCCCGCATTTCACCAATCACGATGATGTCCGGGTCTTCGCGCAAGGCAGATTTGAGCGCTGAGTGAAAGGATGCTGTGTGTTTACCAATTTCTCTTTGACTGATGATGCTGCCGGCAGAGTGCTGAACGACCTCTATCGGGTCTTCCATAGTGATGATGTGATCTTTGCGCTTTTGGTTCAGTTCATTGACCAATGTGGCCAGGGTAGTGGTTTTGCCACTGCCAACTGGCCCAGTTACCAGAATAATACCATTATGGTAGTCGAGTAGTCGGCGAATGACGTCAGCATTTGAAAAACCAAGTTCTTCAAGGCTCATGATCCGATCATTGACGATTCGGTAGACGCCGGAAATACCATTTTTTTGTTCCAAAAGGTTTACCCGAAAACGCATGGGTGAGCTATCTTTCGGATGGCTCAGCGCCAGCGCATAGTCCAGATCAAGCTCTGCTTCGAATTTTTTGCGTTGCTCCTGGGTCAACAGCAGAAAATTCATTCGTCTGGCAGTCGTATCGTCCAGCGGTTTGTTACCCAGGTAGACGATCTTTCGGTGGTGACGGATCCGCGGTCTCGCTCCACCGGTAATGTGCAGGTCACTTGCACCGAGATGCTTGCATTGGACAAAGAGATCAATTGTAGCTTTGAGTAGATCTTCGTCATTGAGATCATCAAATACGGAAAAGTCCTGAAGATTGTCCAAGCTGGCTGCTGCGGCTGTTTCGTTCTTTTGAGCAACCTTTGTTTGAGTGCCGGCTCTATCAAGGTCCGGTGGAGCAATTCCTTTTTCAACATTTTCGATCGCTAAGCCAATGGCGCTTTCAAGAAATCCAGCGTCTTTTATCCAGCCGGAACTGATTAACAATTTGCCACATTCGTAGACGTTCGTTGTCTTGGGCAAACCAGAGATCATTCCCTTTACCTGATCACGCGACAGCAAGTTGTGTTCCAGGCAAAGGTGTAAGAGCCAGTAGACTTCAGGTTTCATGAATCAGATCAAGTAGTTTTAAGTAATCTCTAACTCTATTTTGATTACAGGCAACAATGAATGAATCAAACTATTGCGTAATTATCGAGTGGTTTTGGATCGATTATATTGCAGTCGGGCAGCTGCTTTTCGAGTTTTTCACGAAACCAGTCGCGTGCTTCGGGGTCGCCGTGCGTTAGTATAATGTTACGCGCCTGACTGCCCACAGCGTAGTCGACTAGCTGACTGCGCTCGGCATGGCCGCTCAGGTCAAATTGCTCGATCGAGGCGCGGATAGGGGAGCGGTAGTTGAGTGCGTCAAAGAAGAAGTGTTCGCTGGCGCGTTCATTGAGGAGCTTTCCACCGGGTGTGTCCGGATCGCAATAACCGACGAAACAAATGCCGTTTTGTTTGTGTGGGAGTAGGGAAGCCGCGATTTTGTAAGACGGGGTGTGCTCGACCATCATGCCGCTGCTCACGATGTAAATGCCCTGGTGTGGCAGATTGCGTCCGGGGCGCATAGTGGGGTCCAGTGATCGAACCCTGAGTTTTTTCATCATTTTGGCGCTGAAATCGACGAGTTGTGTGTGTTCGTGGATTTTGTAAAAGTAATTACAGATGTCCATGCCCAGGCCAGCGGCGTAGACAGGTGCATCTTGAATGCGTTTTCCCAGTTTGGCCTCGTAGATGATCTTAAACAGTTCCTGCATGCGTCCAAGCGCAAATACGGGTATTAGACAACTACCTCCGCGCTCCAAAATGGCATTGATCTGGCCAATCAGTCGGTTGACTTCATCTTTGCGGGTATATTCCGGGGCACGTTCGGTAGCGCCTCGGGTTGTTTCCATGATCAGGGTGTCTATTTTTCCATGGGGCAATTTTGCTCCGGGAAGTGTGCGTTGTGGTTCAAATAAGACGTCGCCGGTAAAAACAATACGATGTTCATTATGAACGAGTTCAACTGCGGAAGCTCCCACAATGTGGCCGGAACGGTGAAGCGTGATGTCTATTTTTTCAGAACCTTTGACGTAAGTCTCGCTGCGAACGAATCGTTGTGTGGTTAACTGATGACTGAGGGCAATCACATCGCGATGAACAAAAAGCGGATATTCGCTGATTGCGTGTTCTTCCCGCTGACGTTTCATAACATTTATCGAGTTGCGCAACATGCGTGGAGCCAATTCGATGTTGGGTATGGCTGTTATCACTGGTGTCTCCGGATTTTGCGCAGCGATGACTGGCAGGGACCCCAGATGATCCAGATGGCAGTGTGTCAGGATGATAAGATCCAGTTCGACATCTTTGATTGGACGGAAGTCCGGCATTGCAGCGTAGCCCAGTTCCTTTGGGTTCAGACCTGCATCTACCAGGATATTAAAGCAGCCTATTTGAACGTAGATAGAGTTAGCGCCGATGCCACCCTTGCGATTCAGGTCGATTAATTTCATCAGATTTGACTATACAAGTTTTAACTCCTTCATAAGTATCTTTCAATCGACTGCATCAAATTTATCAAAATTACAACTTAGTATCGCAACATCTGCAAAAAGCTTTTCATTTTTGAGCAGATTCTATTTATGAGCGATTTTCTCAAACACGAATGCGGCATAGCGTTAGTCCGCCTCTTAAAGCCACTTGCCTACTACCAGGAAAAGTACGGTACGCCTTTGTATGGGTTTCATCAGTTGTTTCTCTTGATGGAGAAACAGCACAATCGAGGCCAGGATGGTGCTGGTATTGGTTGTGTGAAACTGAATGTCGCTCCGGGGCAGTCCTACATTGAGCGTGAACGGAGCATTAAAACCAATCCGCTCTCACGTATTTTTGAGCGATTGCTTAAAGACTACCGTAAAAAAGTTGCTCGGGGCATTATTCATCCTGAGTTTCCCGATACGGTAAAACAAAACTTTAATTTTGGCGGAGAGGTACTCCTCGGCCACTTGCGGTATGGAACATCGGGTGTTTATTCGATCGCAAACTGTCATCCGTTTGTACGCCGATCCAATTGGCCTACCAAAAATCTGATGTTGGCGGGGAATTTCACCATTACCAACGAAAAGGAAATTAATAACAATCTGATTAATCGAGGTCAGCATCCTATTTTTGGTACGGATACACAGGCAGTCCTTGAAGAAATAGGCTTTCATATGGACGAAGCGCACGATGCCATTTATCACAAAATGCGTGACAAGGGTGTCGATGGCAGAGAAATTCCCAAGATCATCAGCCAGGAACTGGACCCAATCCGGATTTTGAAAAAAGCAGCGGTGGACTGGGATGGTGGTTATACCATTGCCGGCCTGATCGGCAATGGCGACACTTTCGTGATGCGTGATCCACAGGGGATACGTCCCTGTTTTTACTTTAAGAATGATGAAGTGGTCGCGTTTGCTTCCGAGCGTGTTGCGTTGATGACTATTTTTAACCAGCCAATCGAAGCAATTAATGAGTTGGAGCCGGGAACTGCAATGGTTATCAAAAATGATGGAAAGATTCACTCCGGACGATTTGCACCGGAACGTCCGTTGACTCCCTGTGCTTTTGAGCGTATCTATTTCTCACGTGGGAATGATGCGGATATTTATCGTGAGCGTAAGGCGCTTGGTGGCGCACTGATGGAGCAGGTGATCGAGAGTATTGATAACGACTTTGCGAACAGTGTTTTCAGCTTTGTGCCAAATACCGCTGAAACTGCCTACTACGGTCTTTTGGATGCGCTTCGTTATCATCGCCGGCTAGAGGTGAAAAATGCGCTGTTGAAGGCCCATGCCGAAGGCACGCTGAATGAGACGCTGATTGACCAGCTCATCATGGGTAACTGGCCGAGGCGGGAGAAAGTGGCCCACAAAGATATAAAATTGCGCACATTTATTTCCCAGGAAAAAGGCCGCGCACAGCTGGTCTCACATGTTTATGACATTACTTATGGCATTGTAAAATCGGGGGACTGTCTTGTCTGCATCGACGACTCCATTGTCCGGGGTACAACCTTAAAAGAATCGATCCTTAAAATCCTGAGTCGCACAAATCCTCGCAAGATTGTTATTGCCTCAACAGCGCCGCAAATCCGCTATCCCGATTGTTATGGAATTGATATGTCCGAACTTGGCAAATTCATTGCTTTTAAAGCCGCAGTGGAGTTGATCAAAGATGAAGGACAATCTGAGTTGCTCAAAGAAGTCTATCGCGATTGCCTCTCTCAGTTAGAGTTACCGGCTGAAAAACAGATAAATCATGTAAAGCGATTGTACGATCGCTACACGCAGCAGCAGATTTCCGAGAAAATTGCTGAACTGGTCTATCCCAAAGATGTAGCCTGGCAGGGTGAACTGGAAATCCTCTTTTTGACAGTAGAAAAGATGCGTACCGCTTTACCCGAAAACAGTGGAGACTGGTATTTTACCGGGAATTATCCGACACCGGGTGGTTATGCTACTTTGAACCAGGCATATATCAATTATTTTGAGGATAAACAGGGGCGTTCCTATTAAAACGACAAAACCAAGCTCCTCAATGGAACAGATTTTTATTACCGTTACATGAGCGATTTTTCACAAAGAGGCGATCCATCCAACTCAGTCAGAATTAAAATTATTGGTCTGGGTGGCGCTGGCTCGAACATGGTTGATCGACTTAGTCTGGACGATTTTGACACTATCTCAACGATTGCAGTCAATACGGATGCTCAGGCATTGGCCCATTTGCAGTGCAATGAAAAGGTGCTTCTCGGGTCTTCGATTACACATGGTCTGGGCACAGGAGGTGAACTCGAAATTGGAAAAACGATTGCCGAGGCTGAACGCGGTAAGTTGGCTTCACTGGTTGATGGTGTGGACTTGATTATCCTGGTTGTCGGTCTTGGTGGCGGTACTGGTAGTGCAATGGCGACGCTGGTTGCCGAACTCGCTGCCAGCGCTGATAGTCTGACACTGGTGTTTGCTACTGTGCCATTTAGTTTTGAGGGATCGCGCCGTAAGAATATCGCTGAGGAGTGTCTGGGCATATTGCGGAAATGGGTGCACGGGCTTATTCCACTTCCTAACGATGTTCTATTACAGGAGGGTGAGGAGGATACAAGTGTACTCAATGCATTTGCTGTTGCTGATAGTTGGGTCGAGCGTGGGATCCATTCATTGTGTACGCTGCTCCTTAAAAATGGTTTGATCAATCAGGACTTTGGCTCCTTGCGCGCTGTTTTTCAGGGGCGGGGAGGCAAAACACTTTTTGGAATAGGATCGGCAGAAGGAGAGAACTATGTAGATGCTGCCTTGGAAAACTTATTCCTCTGCCCATTGTTGCATATGGGAGACCGACCCAATCAGCTGGATCGGATATTGGTAAACCTGATCGGCAGTCCGGATTTGAGTCTTTCCAGGATAAATAAAATCATGTCATTTGCATCTAAACGCTTCAACACCCGTGAAGATATTGTATTTGGCACTGTGATTGATCCCACAAAAAGTCAAAGCCTGGAAATATGTATTTTGGGAAAGGCCGAGATGGATCATCACACCTCCGGTAACAGTAGTGATGAAATTGTAACTGCAAACTCGACCGTTTTCGCGGCTAAAGAGCCTGTAAACTTGTCTTCTTCGCTTGCAGATAGAGAAACATCTTTTACCACACCCATTCATCAGTCGAAATTGAAAGCCAGCTCAAAGGAGGCAAGTGATGTTCAGGACGAGTTCATATTTGATCAATTTGGAGAGCAGCAGCGTGGATATTTTGAAAAAACCGATCGCAACGAATATCACGGGGAAGATCTTGATGTGCCAGCCTACCTGCGACGTGGGATCAAAATAAAGCTTAAGGTTTGAACGAGTGTGATTTGCTATTAAGAGAGTTTTGAGTAAATATCCTGATATGAAATATTTTTTGCATAATATATTTTTATTCATAATCACTGCCGGAGCACTTCAGGCAGATTCTTTTTCACTGGAAGGTCGTGTTGTTCAAGTACTACAGGATGACAAATCATTTAAAGTTGAACTGACGGAATCTACGAGTAAGGACATACCTGCGGGCGAAACGCACGTTTTCCGTGTTGGGCCCGGTGACCTGGAAATTGGCTATTTAGAGCGTCTGATAAAAGCAAAAGCAGTTTATTATGGTGATGCCTGGCACCTGGAACAAGTTTTCCCCTTGGATGGTATTGGTGTAAAGGCAATGAAAGATGTAAATCGGCAACTTCACAATCAGGTAGCGTCCATGAGTCGACGCGAGTATTTACGTGAAGGAGATTATGTGCCGAATTTTGCGATGATTGACCAGAACGGTAATTTTCTGCAAATCCGCGAGTTGATGGGCAAAGCGTTTGTTCTAAATTTCATTTTCACTCGTTGCAAAGTCGCAACTATGTGCCCGGCGTCAACGACGCGTATGTCCGAACTTCAGGATGTTTCAACAGAGGCAGGTATGGAAAACCTGCATTTTGTGACAGTAACATTTGATCCCGAGTTCGACTCACCCGGTATCCTGCGAAATTACGGCAAAGGCTACGGTCTGGAAAATGAAAATTTTCACCTGTTGACATCCACACAGGAGACAGTAGACGATTTGTTGCGGTTGTTTGGCATTTTAACAATCGAAGAGGACGGTACGATCAATCACACAATGGCAACTTTACTGATTGATGCCAACGGGCGCATTGCCTTTCGCAAAGAAGGATCAAAGTGGACCGTGGATGAATTCCTGGAAGAAATCAAATCGCTTTGATTCGGCTTTTAATGACGAATTCCAACAGTGAGGGTTTATGAGTTCAGCAGCGACTGCTAATACGTACGCCAACAAAAAGCTGCCACTTGTAAAAATTGGTCTGCTTACACTCTTTTTTGCAGGTCTGTATTTTGTTTTAAGAGCGCTCCCGGATGCTCAGTGCGGATTTTTGCATTACGAGGAAATTGTTCATCCTGACGGGACTATTGAATATTGTGCGACCAACCATGCTGGATTTATCGACCTGACGCAACTGCAGTACCCTGTCGATATGAAAATCTCGTTGAGTGGTGAGTCTGTGGTAGGTGTGGAACAGCAAGTTGCCCTGGAATTGCTGACGCCGGGAGGCATGCCGATCGCGCCTCATGAATTAGCGATTACGCACACGGAGAAATTGCACGTCATGTTAATTGATCCATCCCTTGAAGACTACCATCATGTGCACCCGAAGCCCGAAGGGATCAGTGGCAAATACACGTTTGCATTCATACCAGAGCGTGCGGGCACTTATCGTGTATTTGCAGAGATTGTGCCCTTGCTAACACGTCGTCAGGTGATTGCAACCGGCACGATCGAAGTAGAAGGTTCTGAAGATGAAATTGCTTTTGATCGCCGCACCGAAAGCACTGTGGATGACATATACTTTGTGCTTAAGGGTGTTCCCGAATCAATGCGAACCGGGATCGACTACCGATTTGATCTGGATGTACTGACTACCGAAGGCGACGCAGTGGTTCTTGAGGATATCATGGGCGCAAAGGGTCACATGGTCGCTTTTGATGCGGAACGCAAAGGATTCGCTCACATGCATCCCTTAGAAAGTGTTTTATCCAATCGGTCAGTCGATTCAGTTCCCGAGCTGGATTTTTTTTTCAATGTTCCAAACCCGGGATGGTATCGAGTTTTTTCTCAGATTCAAGTGGATGGCCGCGAAGTTTTCGGTTCCTTCGATCTGAAAGTGGAGTAACACCACACTAACCAAGAAAACGTAGTTGG
>JBNKZP010000061.1:0-9354 GCA_050301675.1 Puniceicoccaceae bacterium | reverse complement strand
CCAGTACCCGTTACTGTTCTGGTCGGCTCGCTCGAATGGATCGCGCCTGAGATTGAATATCTTTGGCAAACGAAGCGGGACAAACGGTTCAGCCCACAACTGCATGGTATGTGCCCGCTGTTCCATAAAAACAGCTTTCCAATCACCATGTCGAAGTGCAATGAGATCACCATCATCACTTACATAAAGGAACTCTTCACGCGGGCTTTTATCCTGTTCACCTATTAAATATGGTAGAAGATTATAACCGTCAATATGTACATGGAAGTTCTTATTTCCTGCCTTATATCCATGCAACAACTTTTCATTGATATCAGAATCCCCAGCTGCCGCCAGTATTGTCGGAAGCCAGTCCTGATGAGCGGCAAGTCCGTTAAGAATGCGTCCTGCAGGAAACTTTCCAGGCCATCTAACGAACGATGGCACGCGGAATGCACCTTCCCAGTTGGTGTTTTTCTCACTTCGAAATGGTGTAATTGCACCATCTGGCCAGGTATTGTAGTGTGGCCCGTTGTCGGTCGAATAACAGACGATGGTATCATCTGTAATACCAAGTTCATCGAGCTTTGCAAGTAGTTTTCCTACGTGCCGGTCGTGAAGTACCATTGCATCATTGTACAATCCCTGACCGCTAATCCCTTCTGCCTCCTTTGGAATATGTGTCCGGAAATGCATGTGTGTGGCATTCCACCACACAAAAAACGGCTTTCCACTCTTATGTGCCTGGTCAATAAATCCGATTGTTCTGTCGGTTACCTCATCGTCAATAGTCTCCATACGCTTTTTTGTCAGCGGACCGGTATCTTCAATACGACCATCAGCAAAACTGTGAATGACACCACGGGGGCCGAAACGTTTACGGAATTCGGGATCTTTCGGGTAATCCGGATTCTCTGGTTCTTCTTCCGCATTGAGATGGTAGAGGTTACCATAAAATTCATCGAAGCCATGGTTGGTCGGCAGGAATTCATCCCTGTCACCCAGATGATTCTTACCGAATTGACCTGTCGTGTATCCCAGGGGTTTAAGCAGCTCTGCAATTGTAGGATCTTCACCCGAAAGCCCGATGTCGGCACCCGGCATTCCTACTTTTGTCAATCCGGTGCGCAGCGGATTCTGTCCTGTAATAAATGCTGCCCTTCCGGCAGTACAGCTCTGCTGACCGTAGTAGTCGGTAAAGACAATGCCTTCATTGGCAATCCGGTCGATATTGGGAGTCGAATAGCCCATTATACCCTTGTTGTTGTAACTGATATTCCAGCTTCCGATGTCATCACCCCAGAGAACGAGAATGTTAGGTTTTTGTGCAGACATGGTCACTCCTTTGTTTTACTTTTTGTAACAGGAAATGTATTATTTTATCCGGGCGACTTTTTACGAAGCATTGGAATATTGACTCTATCTGATACTTTATAACGCATTCGTTTCACAAGATGACTTACTGTTGCGACATATGATACGGTTCTTTCAGTATTTTCCTGCACCTGCTCTATATACGCACGTGTCAATAGCATTCTCAAAGATTACAACATGCCACAGCATTTATCTCAAACACTTGCTGCCAAAGTTTTAATCGCATCCAGTAATACTTCCACAGCAAGAGCAATCTGCATAACCAGCAGAACTGCCGCAACTATCTTCAGTGTTACAATCCCGCCAATCAATGTGAGAATTTTTTCTGCCCATAGCATCGCAATAAGATTCATAACCATAACAATAAGAAGAAGCAGTAGTAACAGACCCATTAAAGCCCAATCTAAATCGGGTCTCATTGTGAAAAGAAGGATAGCCGCGATTCCAGCCGGAGTGATCGTTGCTGGAATTGTCAATGGAAAAATAATAAATTCTTTGAGCGGTTTTTGCTCTTCACTTGTTGAAAAATGGACCGTGCGATATTCCAGCAGGGTGATTAATGCCCAGATAAAAAGAATAACACCCGCAGTGATCATAACTGATACACGGGAAATTCCCCACTGCCATGCGACAGGCCTTCCTATTAAAGCAACGGCAACAGCTAGTAATGTTGATATGATAAATATCTGAAGTGCAGCTTTTCGTTTTTCTATTCGATCGGCTGAAACAGACAGTTTCGCAAATGGCCCTATAAGCTTCACTGGACCCAGGGTGATGAATATTATTATAAAAATCAACTTTGGATCTGCCAGTGTCATGTTCGACTCCTCATATAAATGAACAATATCAATAGTGAATAAAGAACTGAGCCCATTAATAGAAACAGATTCTTTACACGCTCAGGCTCGGGTAGCTCCGTTCGGAGCGTATTGATAAGCAGCCCGCCAGCAAGGAATGAAAAACCTGCCATATAGACCATATCATTTACGCGCATCACCATCGATACAATCATGCCGGAAATGGTAGCCAATGAAAGTATATAGCTTCCATGCCTAACAAAGCGATCATTGTACCGCTCAGCCAGATCGAGATCTGTCCCAAAAAAGTGTGCTGCAAGTGCAAACGTGATCAAAAGAAACGGTTGATCAAGCCTGGCATTTTCTATAATCAAATAGCCTATCAATGCAGCATAGAGAGCAAAAAAAAGCATCTCCGCTCTGTACGAAAATGTTTTTTGCGCAACAGATATCCCTTTTCTTCTCCCCATACTGTCAACTATCTGAAACAGGAGTAGCCCGGCAAGCGCCAGAACATAAAGATGCTCTCTGAACCAGAGCTCAGGCAGTTTCCCCTCCCTACTTTCAATAATCTCAAACTGCATGTTAGCCAACTCCGGAAGCAGATGCATGAAGACATACGCAAGGGCAATTCCCGCACACAATGAGGTTGTTCGCTTTCTTACATGTTTCTTAGAAATAAGCGCACTTACCGGATGAATAGCCGCCAGAAAGATTACCGAAATTACACTTACAATGAGTTCGGTATACATGATGATCCTTCTGCTGTTTTTCTTCATCAACCGGTCGTCGAGCGGAGCCGAGATGAACCGGTCATTGAGCGGAGTCGAAATGACAAGCGTGATTTGCGTAAAACGCGCCGTCTCGACTTCGCTCGACGACCGGATAAGTAATTCTAACGTTGTAGAACTAGGTTATCTCATATAATGCTCAGAGAAGAGGGTGGAGATAGGATATCAGCGCATTATAGAGCATAGAGATAACGGATAATGTTGAGTCCCTGATGAAGGGAAAGATCCGGAAGCAGTCAGCGGAGACGCAGCATGTCTTGACACTGGCAGCATGCATCGGGTTTCGGTTCAACTTGTTAAATTTGAGTATTATTGCAAGGCAATCTGAAGAACTTACATTGAAGAACCTTCAATCTGCATTGGCTGAGGGGCTGCTTATCCTTTTGGATAGTACCTATCAGTTTGTGCATGACCGCATCCAGTAAGCAGTCTATTCCCTTATTTCCGATGCCGACAGAAAGAAAGTGCATCCGGAGATCGGTAGACTTTTACTTGAAGATACTCCTGAACGAAACCTCGAAGAACTGCTTTTAACAGTAGTGGATCATCTGAACATCAGCTCAGATCTGCTTAAGACAAGAGATGAGAAGCTGAAGTTGGTTCACTTGAACTTACGCGCAGGACTCAAGGCCAAGGCATCTACGGCCTACGCATCGGCGCTTGCCTATCTAACCGCAGGTGCGGATCTTTTGACAGAGGACTGCTGGGATCTGAGGCATGACCTGGTTTTCTCTTTGCAGTTGAACCGCGCTGAATGTGAGTTTCTGGTTAGTGAGCTTTCAGTCGCGGAGCAGCAAATGGAGATACTTTCAACCCACGCTGCAGATACAGTAGAGCAAGCGGCCGCCACATGTTTGCGCATGGATTTCTTCGGGTGTTGTGCACTTTGTAGCGCACTGTCTACTATCTGCAAATATGTTGATATGGTGATATGCTAATCTACTAAGAGTAAAACCAAATTCTACTACATTAGCACAAAGAAATTTAAATAGTAAAGCAAACGTATTTTTTTTAGGCATTGTAATTAAGGAGAACACAAAGTTTTTACACATTTACAAAGAATGAACTGACATAAAATTAATATGGTATTACATGTCAATAGCTATCCGAAGTCGCCGGCCGTTTTAAAATTTATGTTAAATTATTCAAAACTGTCTTTAAGTTATCGCAGTCAAGTACTGCCGCCTTAGGTGGCAGCTTGATTTAGCCCAGATTTGAAATCGGGACGAAAGCAAGAAGGCAAGACCGTGCCTTTGCGAGGCATCCGGTTCCACTAGCTGGGCCAGTGGTTTCTGAAAGCCGGAAATGATGTTTCTGACAAGGTATCTCAATACATCACTTGACATACCTTGGTCGGTGATTACGGAGACTATAATGTTATTTTGTACTATCTTGCTCAGAGCTACCTAAGACAGCGAGGGAAGCAATCTTTCTTTGTAGCCCATCGCCTTGTGGACTCAAGGCCCACTTGGTTTAGCTGTACCGATGCTGACGTACTTGCCATCGCGAATAACGCCCAGATGAATGGGACGCACTGCGTCGCCATATTTATCGAATCCGAACTCATCACTGAGGCCCCTGAACTTCTTAATGCCCAGCAGAGCCGGCTTGAGTCCCTCGGCCTTGCCTCCTGTCTTCTGCAGAGCGGCAGCAAGAACCTGGGCGGCTTCATAACCTAGCACCGCGCCAAAGGATGGGGAGCGGCCAAATTTGTCCTCATAACGCTTTGTGAAGTCGCGATATTCCGGGTTCTTGCTGCTGACAGCGCTAATCAGTTCGATTTCCATTCCTTCGACAGCTTTACCGCCATTGTTGATCAGCGTTTCTGTCTGGGCCCAAGAAGTTGTAAATAGCGGAATCTGCCAATCGATTGAGCGGACTCGTTGAGCAATTAGCGCGGCATCGATATCAGGAGCGATGATCAGGAGGAAATCTGGATTATTTGTCCGCAACTGCTTGATCAACGGAATTAGATCCGGTTTGTTCTTCGAGGAAAAGCTTGTTTTGGCAACCACTTTGCCGCCAAGGGAATTGTATTCCGCCGCAAAAGCGTCAAGGTAGGCAGTTGTATAGGCGGCGTTAACTGTATCATAAATGACCGCAACACGACGTAGGTTTCGGTCATTATAGAGGTACTTGGCGGAATGGGTTGCTTGAGCCGTCATGGTTTGGACGATGCGGAAAAAGTAATCATCCTTGCCGGTGAGCGCCGGTGTGGAGGTGGAGGGACTGAGCATCACGACTTTGGCTGGATTCGTCACGAGCACTCCTGCCAATGTTTGCGCGCTGGTTGGGTGACCGATGATGGCGACCACGTTGGCTTTAATCAGTTCGCTATCTGCTGCCTGAGCTCCTTGTGGTGTGCCAAGGTCATCTTGCACTAGTAACTCGACTTGCCGTCTGTCAATACCCCCAGCGGCGTTGATCTCGCTGAACGCCAGTTGCACCCCATTACGTTCCTGGACTCCCAGTTCTGCCTGGACGCCACTAAGTTGGCCAGCGAAGCCCACGAGGACGGGTTTGCTTTTAGTGCAACTGACGGGGAGCAAAGCAGTGATCCCGATTAACAAGCTTGTCACGATCAGGCACCACGTTGGTGAGTGTGTTGAACGGGATGTGTTCATTTATTTACCTCTCCTTGTATAATTATTATTACTTTACAGTTATTATTCAAAAAAGCAATTCCAAATCCAATTATGGATTTAATTCTGAATTACCTTTTTTTGCTGGTTGTGGCCACAATTTACCAGAAATGAAAACACAAATATGAGCGAGTGTTGCTCTGATGCATTTTAGTGCTTGTAAATATTAAACGGCATAATGGTATAGAATATGCTTTTAATTGAGAAGTAGTTTTTCGAATCGCCAGAATTTATACGGGAAAACAAAATCGGTACAATCGAAAAGAGGATTGATTTATAAAAAAAGGAGAGGCTGACTTTTAGTTGTATTTGCATTTGCAATTCGTTGTTATAAAAAATTATAGAGCTCTGAAAACTTATCATGGAGACAATTTTAAATAATGTAAAAAATGGCCCTGGTGTGTGGGTGAGTTGATGAACCAGAAAAAAACGATTGCTCTGGCGCAGGTCTTGCAACGTTTGGTGCTTTTGCGCCTATTTATGCCGTTAGTGGCTTTGAGCCTGTTTGCAATCGGCGGTGCTGGATATTTTGGAGAGAAAAATATAGAAACCCGGCAACGTCAGACAGCACAGTTTTTGACCCGGATAATTGAACGTTATCTGGATCAATCTATTCGCGCAATGGATGCTGTGGCTTTGGTAGCAGAGGTCTCGACGTCTAAAAACTTGATGACTTTTATGAAAGGTGCCTGGAGAGCATACAAGTATTTTGACACCTTCTACTACGTAGATAAAAGTAACAGGATTAGACTGTTGGTGCCTTTCGATCCACACTATATAGGCTTGGATATGTCCAGACAACCATACTTGCATCAGATCGGTGATATGAAAGATATCGTGATTTCTCATCCTTTCATATCACTTCGTACAGGCAATCCAGCGGTTTACCTGGTCAAAAAGCTCTCCTCAGGAGGCAAGGTAATTGGTGAATTGAGTCTGGGATCGCTTCAGGATGAAATAACACGAGGCATGGGTACGTCAGGTCAGGAAACAATCTTTATTATGGATCAAACAGGAATGTTACTGGCTCATCCTTCTTTCAACCTTGTAAAGCAGCAGACCAACCAGAGTTATTTGGAAATTTTCAAACGCGCACTGAGAGGAAATGTTACACAGGTTTATAATTACGCAGGGGCGATGGTTCTAGGCAGCGCAGCTCGAGTTGAACGGGTCGGGTGGATTGTCGTGGACCAGATACCCTTATCGGTTCTTTTAGGCCCTTTAGTCGGGAATTTGGGTTTGACACTCATTGTTGCATTGGTAATCTGGCTGGCTTTGACTTGGAGTTTGCGCAAACAACTTGAGCAGCACGTAGCCTTCCCATTGACACAACTCAGCCGGTGGACGGGCGCGTTAGCGAATGGAGATTTCAGACAAGACAAGATTCTGAGTTCCATACATGTCACTTTTTCTGAATTGACAGTACTTGTGGCAGACTTTCAAAATATGGGCGAAAAGATACAGCTTCAAATGAAGGAGATTAGTGATGCTGAGAAAAAATATCATAGCATCTTTGAGAATGCAATGGAAGGTATCTTTCAGAGTACACCGCAAGGCCGCTATATAAGTGTAAACCCATCATTTGCTCAGATACATGGGTTTAATTCACCAGCAGAATTTATTGACCATGCTTCAGAAATCAAGTTTGAGCATTTTGTAAACAATGAAGATCGCAAAAACTACCACAAATTAATTGAAGAGAATGGATCTGTAGAGGGGTTTATAGCTGAAAAATACCGGAAAGATGAAAGTAAAATATGGGTTTCAATCAATGCACGCTCAGTTTATGATCAGGATGGAAAACTTGATTATTATGAGGGCTCCGTAGAGAATGTGACAGAAAGAAAACTGGCGAATGAAGCATTAAAAGAAAGCGAAGAGAAATACCGTCAAATTGTAAACATCGCTAATGAAGGAATCTGGGTTCTGGGTTCGAATATGTTGATAGTATTTGTAAATGCCCGTATGTCTGAAATGTTAGGGGTTACAGAGGAGGAGATGATTGGTGAGTCAGTGACTACTTTCATGTTTGAGGAGGATTGGACTGATCATCAGAAAAAAATGGAAAACCGGCGCAAAGGTATATCAGAACATTACGAGAGGCGCTACCGTCGTAAAGACGGGCAAGCGATCTGGACTCTTGCTTCTGAGGTACCAGTTAACGATAATGAACATCGTTATAAAGGTTCTATGGGGATGTTTACCGATATTACTGAGCTTAAACATGCCACTGAAGCATTGAAAAGGAGCCGGGATCATCTTGAAGAACTGGTTAAAGAACGCACCGCTCAATTGGAGGTTGCCAAAGAACAGGCAGAATCAGCCAACCGGGCAAAGAGTACATTCCTGGCAAATATGAGTCATGAACTGCGCACACCTCTTAACGCCATACTTGGATTTGCACGTCTCACCAAAGAAGCACCGGATGTAACTTCAGAACAAAGGAAAAATCTGGATATTATCACTCTCAGTGGTGGGCATCTTCTAAATCTGATCAACAACGTGCTTGATATATCAAAAATAGAATCTGGTCGCATGACTCTTGATGTTACTCCAATAGATTTATACCAATTGATACAGGAGATGAAGTCGCTTTTGTTTGTTAATGCTGAGGAGCGGGGATTGAGTTTTTCTGTGGAGCAATCTCCGCAACTTCCCCGGCGCATCGAAATTGACGGGGGGAAATTGCGACAGGTTTTAATCAATCTGATCGGTAATGCAATAAAGTATACAAAACAGGGTGGGGTGGTACTGCGGGCCATGCCAGTAGAAAAGGGGTCTGCTGAAAAGGTGTGGTTGAGATTTGAAATTGAAGATACTGGGCCGGGTATCAGTGAAGAGGAAAGGAAACTGATTTTCAAGCCCTTTATACAATTAAAAAAGCAAATGACAATTGAAACAGGGACCGGGCTCGGACTTGCAATTTGCAAACAGTATGTAGATTTAATGGGTGGAAAGATAGATGTAATAAGTGAGAAAGGTAAAGGTTCATTATTCTTTTTTGAAATAACGGCGAGAGAATTGCCTTTGGAGGAGTCAATGGCTTTGCCGGAACGCGGCCGTGTAATTGGGTTGGAAAAGGGACAACCACGATATCGTTTACTAATTGCTGAAGATCAGATTGAGAACCGCATATTACTTCACAAAGTACTTGAGCCATTTGGATTTGATATGAGAGAGGCTGCGAATGGAAAAGAGGCTGTTGAGATATTTGAGCAGTGGCACCCTGACCTGATCTGGATGGATATACGGATGCCCGTTATGGACGGTTTGGAAGCGACGCACCGCATTCGGTCAACCGATATTGGTGCACATACAAAGATCATTGCCATTACCGCGCAGGCATTGGAAGATGAAAGGGTGAAAATAATGCAGGCAGGGTGTGATGATTTTGTCCGAAAACCTTACCGCAACAGTGAAATATACGATACACTAACTAAACATTTGGGTTTACAGTTTATTTATGGTGAGAAGCAGGCTGCGCCCCAGAAAGAACTACAAACTGAACTAAGGCCGGAACATTTGGCTAATGTGCCTGGTGAACTGATAAAAGAATTACATCTGGCAGTAATTGGATTAAATGCTGAGCATATCCAGGTGTTAACAAAAATGATAATGAATTATGATCAGGCCGTTGGCGCAGCCCTGAATAAGTTGGCGAGCAGGTTTGAGTATAGACGACTGCTGGAGCTTCTGGATGAATATGCAAAAAATGAAAAAGGACCTGATAAACAAAAATGAGCATGTAATATCCTTGCCTCTTACACATAA
>JBNKZP010000060.1:0-9357 GCA_050301675.1 Puniceicoccaceae bacterium | reverse complement strand
AGAAACTGTGTACCACNTTGTGTCATCAATGCCTCTTCGCGAGCGAGATTGAAATGTTCCGACCAGTGAGTCAGCACATCCGCAGCCTTCTGCCCAATTCCTTTTACTCTCATCAATTCAGACTGTTTTGCTTTCAGAACTGCGACCGCATCGCCATCAAATGCATCCATCAAGTGCCGCAGCATGACTGGCCCTACATAGGGTAAGCCGTTGAGAATTAGTAGAGCTTGGGGTTGGGTTAGGGTTACTTGCATTTTACAGGTATTGACGATGCACCTTGTAGAAACAATTAAATTTTGAAGCGACTACCGATATTTTGAAATGCTTGTAGACAAATTTGCAGGTTAGGCTTGCCAGCTCATACGTAATACTTAGTTTTACACTATGATTAAAACAATTAAAAAAGTAGGTAACTCGCAAGGAATCATTTTGGATACCACGCTAATGGAAATGGCACATCTCAAAGTTGGCGATGAATTGAACGTTACTGTCCATGATAGTGGTTCGATTACGTTTACGCCTTTAAGACCTGATTTATCTCAGGAAGAATTTTCGGCAGTAGTCAACGAAGCTATGAACGATTATGCTAAAACTATGAAAAATCTGGCATGAGCGCTCCATTCGCAAAACCAATTCATTTGACTGTAAAGAGAGTTCAGGAAATACACCAACAGGCAATCGATCGTTTCGGAGGATCTGACGGCATTCGAGATTATTCATTGTTGGAGTCAGCCGTTTCCGCTCCACAGGCAACTTTTGGAGGAGACTCTCTTTATAAAGATCTGATAGAAATAGCTGCCGCTTATTTGTTTTATCTGTGCCGGAATCATCCTTTTATTGATGGAAACAAACGTGCTGCTCTAGGGGCTTGCATCGTTTTTTTAAAAATAAATGGATTTAAGCCCAAAGCTGATGGCCCTGAATGGGAGTCTCTCGCACTGGACGTCGCAGCAAGTCGACTGAATCGTGATCAAACAACCGAGCGTTTGAGAGCACTCGTACATCAACAGGCCGTAAAATAAATTGTTGGACAAACTTTAAACGTTAATGAACGTCACACAGGAACACACAGACACATTTGATAGTATTGAATCAGCTATTCGTGATATTGCCGAAGGAAAAATGGTAATCGTGACCGACGACGAGTCTCGCGAGAACGAGGGCGATCTTGTCATGGCGGCTTCAAAAGTAACGCCAGAAGCAATCAACAAGATGACATTGCACGCACGCGGTTTGATTTGCGTACCAATGCTCGGTCACCAATTGCGGCGACTCGGCATCAGCCCGATGTCTTCAGAAAACCGTGAATCCCACCAAACTGACTTTGCCGTATCCGTGGATGCAGCAAATGGCATCACTACCGGCATTAGCGCCTATGATCGGGCGGAAACCATTCGTATACTTGCCAATCCTGATTCGCATCCTGAAATGCTTGTTCAGCCAGGCCACGTTTTTCCACTGAGGGCCAGACCCGGAGGCGTATTGCAACGCGCTGGTCATACTGAAGCAGCTGTTGACCTTGCGCAGCTTGCCGGCCTGCATCCGAGCGGCGTAATTTGCGAGATTCTCAATGAAGACGGCACACTTGCCCGTGTCCCGGATCTCATTGATTACAAAAAGAAACATGGCTTAAAAATGATCTCTATAGCTGATTTGATTGAATATCGGCATAGTCGTGATCGCTTGGTTGAGCATGTATTCACCACTCCTTTTGAATCTGAATTCGGGACGTTCGACCTGCACATCTTCCGCAGCGTACTTGACAATCGTCAGCATCTTGCACTGTCCATGGGCACACTGACCGGAGAGCCCACGCTGGTAAGAGTTCAAAGCGAGAATCTTCTTTCCGACGTCTTTCGTTCAAAAAAGCTTAGCGGGTACAGTGCATTAATGTCTGCACTGGAAAGAATCGCAACCGAAAAGCATGGCGTGTTACTTTACATCGAACAACCTCAGGGAGGTGTTCATTTCGATGAGACAAAAAAACCGACAACTTCCGAAAATACTGGTTCTACCAAAATGGACTTTCGCGATTACGGCATCGGCGCCCAGATTCTCGTTGAGCTTGGGCTCAGGAAAATCCGAATCTTATCCGGAACTACCCGTAATGTTGTTGGTCTGGATGGCTATGATCTGGAAATTGTTGAACAGATAAAGGTGTAATTGGCCCACCAAAACTAAATTTCCAAAGGTATACATTTTAACTGACTGAATACTTGACGATAAAATTTTTGCCTCTTTATTTAATCTCTTTAATCAAAACGCATTAGCAGCACTTTACTTCTAACCTTAATACTTTATGGGACAGCCAAAACGCAAACAATCAAAGCAGCGCAGTCGCAAGCGTCGCGGCGCAGTTATTTTCAAGTTGCCGCAACTTTCCAGAGATCCACAGGATGGTACTCTCTTTCGTCCACATCGCGTAAATCTTTCCAACGGTCTTTATAGAGGGCGACAGGTCCTTGATATTGATTTATAAGGCCTGCCCTGAAGTTTTCGAGCTATCTCAAACAATCGACAGGTGCCGGAATGACTGGTTGCACCATTGCAGTTGACACCATGGGTGGAGACAAGGGTCCCTCAGAGTTCATCCGAGGGCTTTCCTTCGCTATTGAGGAACTGAATCTTGATTGCAACTTCAAGCTAGTTGGCAAAGAGCGCTTGCTTGAACGTATGCTTAAAGTTCGCAAACTCGATAACTATGCAGATCGCATTCATCTGTGCAATTCTACACAGGTTATCGGAATGGACGAGAAACCGGTACAGGCGCTAAAAACTAAAAAAGACTCCTCCATGCTGAGAGCGATTGAGTTGCTCAAAGATCAACAAGCAGATGCGGTTGTAAGCTGCGGCAACACAGGTGCACTCATGGCAGGTTCGACACTGCGCTTGCGGCAAATCCCCGGGGTCGACCGACCCGCATTGGGAATTATCATTCCGACTAGAAAGAATCCGTTTGTGCTGATCGACGTTGGAGCAAATCCGGAATCAACGACCCAACATCTGGTACACAATGCTGTGCTCGGCTCGAATTACGCAAAGGCGGCACTTAACATAAAGAATCCACGCGTTGCCCTATTGACGATCGGCACTGAGGAAGGTAAAGGCAATAGTTTAATAAACCAAACACACGTACAACTCCAGAAAACCAGTGGCGTTATTAATTATGCCGGCCTCATTGAAGGATTTCAATTATTTGACGGAAATGTTGACGTTGTCGTCTGTGATGGATTTGTCGGAAACATCGTTCTAAAAACCAGCGAAGCGTTATTTGGTTTCATCAGTTCGACCATGCGTGAAGAACTGGTACGCAATGTTAAACGTAAAATTGGAGCGGCGCTTTCCAAATCTGCCTTCAAAGATATGAAAACCCGACTTAGCCCGGATAAATATGCAGGCGCTCCACTACTTGGTTTGCGTGGCAATGTTCTAAAAACCCACGGATCATCTAATTACATTGCAATTGCCCATGCCCTTAAAATTGCAAGGAATATAGTGGCCCAGCAAATGATCCACTTTATCGGTGATGACATAATACGAGTTAATGAAATGATCACCGACTCTAGCATGGACACGAAATAGCTTTTTGTATTTAACGAAACTAAGTAACTTTTTATGGCTCATCAGTCAAAGTCAGTCGTCATCGCAGGCACCGGTTCTTACACGCCGACTAGAGTTGTAACTAATGGCGATCTGGCCAAGATCGTCGACACGTCAGATGATTGGATACGCACCCGCAGTGGAATCAGCCAACGTCGGTTTGCGGCCCCAAATGAGGCTGTCAGTGATATGTCCTGCATAGCTGCTCAGAGAGCCATCAATGCTGCCAAGATCAAAAATAAGGAAATCGACCTGATCATTGTTGCCACAATGACTCCCGACATGCCCTTTCCTTCAACAGCTTGCTTGGTGCAAAGTAAACTCAAGCTTCCGGGAATAACAGCCTTCGACATACAGGCAGCCTGCTCCGGCTTCGTTTATGCACTGAATGTTGCCTATTCCATGCTGCGCTCGGGCAATTTTAAAAATGCTCTTGTAATTGGTTCAGACAAAATGAGCGGCATACTCGACTTTCAGGATCGCAACACTTGCGTATTGTTTGGTGACGGAGCAGGCGCTGTTGTTCTCTCAACAAAAACGATAGCTGACGATCATCCGGTAGGGGTTCTTGGTGGGCTTGAAGGCTCAGACGGCTCCAACCCTGATTTATTGCAACAACCAGGGGGTGGTTCGGCAATTCCAGCTTCGATCGAATCGGTCAGCAATCGACAACACTTTGTTAAAATGAACGGCAAAGAAATTTTCAAGCTCGCTGTTCGTATCATGGGACAAGCCAGCATTGATATTGTTGAAAGATTTGGCTACACATCAGATGATCTGGATCTGGTTGTCCCGCATCAGGCAAATATACGTATCATCGAAAGCCTGGCCAAACGCCTGAATATCTCCATGGAAAAATTTTACAACAATCTTCAGCATTATGGAAATACTTCTGCTGCTTCGATACCAATAGCGCTGGATGAAGCTGTACGCAATGGCAAGGTGAAACCAGGCAACCTCGTTCTACTTGTTGCCTTTGGGGCAGGCTTGACGTGGGGTTCAACTCTAATCAAATGGCAATAAATATGAATCGCTCATCTAGTTTTTTCATCCTCCCCATTTTGTTAGTCATATCCAGTTTAAATGTATTTGGATGGTTTGGAAATGGTAAGAATACTACAACCGATTCTACCTTCGAAGGTGATAATGAAGAAATTGCTGAAACATTTGCCAAAGCCGAAGAAAAGTACGCACAAGGAAAAACAAACACAGCAAAACGCATCTCAAAGAAAATTATTCGCCGCTATCCGAACTCATCCTTTGCAGCCGAAGCCCTCGCCTTAAGAGCGCAAATTTATAAAGAAAACGAAAATTGGGTAAAATGTTTCAAAAGCCTGCAACATATTATTGATAAATATCCCAAGTATCAAAACTTCAATGAAGTCAACAGTGATCAATTCGATTGCGCAACAGCGCTCATGGAAGGCGCAAGGGGTAAAATATTTTGGATTTTGCCAGGCTTCAAACAGTACGGCACCGCCATTGAGCAATTCGAAAAGATACATGAAAATGCGCCATACAGTGATCTGGCTCCATTCGCTTTGATGAACGTTGCTCTGCTTTCTGAGAAAACCGGCAAAACAGAAAATGCAATCGACGCTCTCGACAGCCTAATCAACTACTACCCACAGAGCACACTTGCCCCGAATGCCTACTACAATTTAGCCGAAATATATTCCGATCTGGTAAAAGGGTATGAATACGATCAAGGCTCTACCCGCCGGGCAATCAGTTACTACGAAGATTTCCTCGTCCTTTTCCCAAACAGCAGCCATGTTGGTGAAGTTGAAGCAAACCTCAAAAAAATGGAAAACTTACTAGCCAAAAGCCGCCTGGATCTGGGAGACTTCTATTACTATTACCGCAATAACAATACCGCCGCATTGGTTTTTTACAATGAGACCATCACCACCGAACCAAACTCAGACGCTGCCGAAGAAGCACGTTTGCGCATAGAGGATATTCAAGCTGGTGTGCGTCCGGTTAGCAAAGGAAGCATTGTAAGCAAATTGCTCGGCATTAATTAAAAACACTGCGACCAACCCTGATTTCAAACATCCGACAATATGCGAAAGAACCTTTCCAATAAAGTATTCCGCACAGCACGAGCCATCGCTTTGGTCACTGCATTAAGCATACTCAGTGCATGTAAATCATACCATCTCGGATCACCTTCCGATATTTCGTTTGAATCAATTTACATTGCTCCGGTTTCAACTCATAGCTACGCTCCTCAGGCGCAAGCTATCATCAGCGCTATGCTGCGCGAAAACTTCATGCGAGATGCACGTGCAACAGTAGTTTCCAAAAAGGAAAATGCCGATGCTATCCTGCTTGTTGATCTCACCAACTACGAGCGTAATATCAATGCACGCAATCAGCAAGATACTGGAATAGCAGACAGTTTTGATATAAACCTTGAAGCTGCCGTTTCACTAATGGATCAGAAAACCGGAACCTATCTTTTCGCAAATCGTCCAATTCAAGCGACAACAAATGCCTACACGCGCAACCCCTATGAAGAGGATTCGGTCATAGCGTATCAACTGAGTGAGCGACAGGCTATGGAACAACTCGCAAGAGATTTAGCCCGCAAAGTAACAGATCTTGTCCTCAGCCCCTGGTGAGATTTGAAGTTCGAAGTTCAAAGTTTGAAATTCGAACCTTAAACTTCTAACTTCATCGCCGGCTCAATATTGATTACTGATCCGGAAGTTGAGTCAGGATCCATCCAGGCGGCAAAAGCAATCATCGCAGCATTGTCGCCAGTATAATCCGGCTCCGCAATGCAACAAGGGATTTTGTAGCGTTTCGCTAAACCTTGCATTGCGGCGCGGAGCACTTTGTTGTTGGCAACACCTCCCGAAAGACCCAAGCTCGCATACGCATCTGCCTCCAGAATATGCTTTGTCTTACCACAGAGTTGATCGACCACTGCTCCCTGATACGATGCGCAGATATCGGGCAATGCCCGCTCCAGAGTAGTATCGTCCATAGCCTCAATCCGGTAACGCAAACTAGTCTTCAGACCGGAAAAGCTGAAGCGTTGCTCGTTGCGCGGTGCGATTGCCTTAGGAAAATCAAATGCTCTTGGATCACCCTTGGCTGCAAGCTTTTCGACTTGTGGCCCACCGGGATAAGGCAGCCCAAGTAGTTTGGCGCCTTTGTCCAGAGCTTCACCGGCGGCATCATCGACAGTCTCTGCCAGAACCTTGATTTTCTTGTCCCGATCCATTTCAAACAAGATTGTATTCCCTCCGGAAACAATAAGACCCAGATGCGGCAACAGAGCTTCAAACGCAGCAGAAAATCCTGCCGGATCAGATTGGTGCAGCTTGATAAAAGGCGAATAGGCATGTCCACGCAAATGGTTTACACCGCAAACCGGCACTCCCCAAGCAAGCCCAAGACTCCTGGCAAATGCAATTCCCAGCGCCAGACAGCCGGCAAGGCCGGGGCCTTGTGTAACAGCAATTTGTTGAATCTCCGGCCTGTCTTTGAGAATATTCGAAGCTTTCAGCAATGGGGAAAAGTTTTTTAAATGTTCGCGGCTGGCAAGATCTGGCACGACTCCACCATATTCCTGGTGCAAACAAATCTGACTGTGTACCCAATCCCCTACGACACCTTTATCTGCGGCAAAGAGCGCCAGTGCCGATTCGTCGCAAGAACTTTCAATCGCAAAAATCATTTGCATGAAACTCTTGTACGTTGAACATCAAACGTCGAACATTGATTTTTAAATTCACCGCCTACAGCTACATCCCTTCACCAGGGAATTTCATAAATGTCTGGTAAAAACTAGAAAGGCAATTCCTCCGACTCGGGATCCCAGTACCGAATTGCCACGATTTCACCGTCACTATCTATATCAAATATAGTTACACAACTATCCTTCTTAGGGAAATCTTCCAGCAGTCCCTCTTCATCAGCTATCATGATACGATGTGGATATTTTTGCATCTTGGGCATTGCAAAAAAGCGCCCGATTGCAGGCATTCCGTAAATATTGGCAATGAAAACAGCATTGTTCTCGGGAAGAAAATCCCCACCCTTTTCTGCGAAATATTTATTCGCACTTTTGCCGACACCCATCGTGAAAGCGACTGCAATATGTTCTACCTCATCCGGAAGCATGTAAGCAACTCCATGCTGATCCTGCATGTCTATTAAATCAGGGAAAGCAGTTCCCGGCTCCAATATGGCTCCCTCTAAGAAGCACACACTCAAAAATGCGTACAGGCCCACAATTAAAGACAAACGAGGATGAAAGGTATAAATATGTAGTTTCATAAACTGATGCTAGAATAACCCGGTGAAATGAAGATGAACGGATTATGAGTTTTTTTTCACAATTGATTCAGAGCGTTTTCACTTTTTTTATCAATAATCATCGTATGCAAATCTTAAGATTTATTATTATCACCTGTTTCCTGACTGCGACTTCACTGATTGCCGGAAACTTTACTATCGACAAGGATCAATCCGAACTTGCAGCCACCATGCATGCGTCTCCGCCGCATAATTTCACAAGCATCGCAAAAAACTTTAATTGCGATATCGACATCAATCATCAGACGTTAACCGTTACGAAAGCGACCTGTAGTTTTAATTTCAATGATCTGGATTCGGGAAAAAGTGCACGTGACAAGAAAATGTGCAGGTGGCTGGACACTGAAAAATACCCAATGGCTACATTTGAGATGACATCACTACTTCCCGACAACGAAGCTGGCGAACACTTGGCAACTGGTAATTTCACAATGCATGGAGTCACCAAACCAATTAAGATTGCTTTCACTCTAGAACAAACGGGTGACAACATCATTATAGAGGGTCACACGGAAATGAATCACGAAAACTGGGGACTGGAGCGAATACGACTTCTTTTCTTTAGCGTAGATCCTTTATTAAAACCTCATTTTCGCCTGGTAGGAAAACTGGATACAGATGCCTGATACCATGTCGAGTCCCACATTCAGGCTAGAAGAAGTGGTTCTGCTTGATGATAAAGGTCGAGCAATCGGACGCGCCAGTAAAGCAGATGTACACACAAAAAATACGCCATTACATTACGCTTTTTCTGTTTTTATATTTAACTCCCAAGGCGAGATGCTAGTTCAACAACGTGCCTGGTCAAAACCAACCTGGCCCGGAATATGGTCGAATGCATGTTGTGGCCACCCACTTCCGGGTGAAGCTCTGGAACATGCAGCACATCGCAGACTTGCCGATGAACTCAACCTTAGTGGAATGGAACTAAAACTTGCGCTTCCCAACTTTCGTTATCAGGCAGAATATCTCGGTGTAATGGAAAATGAAATATGTCCGGTCTTTATTGGGATCAGCGATGCTCTACCCCTGCCAAATCCAGACGAAGTTGCTGCAACAGACTGGATTGACTGGGCTGACTTTGTCAACGCTCCTGAATCATACGCTGAGTACTCGCCCTGGTCAAAATGGGAAGCCAAGGAGTTGCATCGATCTGGGTTGGTTACTGAGCTTCTGAATCACTCCTTCAGAAAACGCGCAGCGAGACCTGCCAGAGTCATTTGTTCATTGATAAAGTCATGAGGAATCAGCAAATACTTCCAAGGTTTACCATCGTTTTCAAGGGCGTGTTGTGTTGCGTGCCCACACCACTCAACAGCAGCATCTGCTTTTGCCAACACAGTTTCATCATTCAGTTCGCCTGACTGCTTTGGCTCGCACAGATAATTCGCATCCTCGGCTTCCACAATAAAGTCCGGTTCATAC
>JBNKZP010000059.1:0-9743 GCA_050301675.1 Puniceicoccaceae bacterium | reverse complement strand
ACATTTAGGAATTTTGCTGGCTTATATCTATGTAATGTCAGCGCGCAAAAAAAACCAGAAATCACAAAAAATGCCTGCATGCGGAAACTATGTATAATATCAACCAGTATAGTAGCTAGTAGTGTCCCTTTCGGGGCATATATGATCCATCCTTTGACAGGGTTAAATACTTGAGAGGAATGCAATACTACCCCTAGCATCATAAGTATGCTACGCATTGCATCCATGTAATGAATTCGAACTATTGATCGAGACATGTTAGTGTAAATCCTTTTATTAGCTGAACATACCCATGAGTTGTCAAATGAATACCATCATTGACGAACATCTTTTTTTCTTCAATCGTCTCCATTAGGATAGAATTTGAATACACTCTAACTGCTGCATTGTTTCGATAGTGCCGTTCCAATAGATCATTAAATTGGTGAAATTGCTTCCAAGCATTAATTCTCGCTGGCGACATTTTAACGGGCAATATGTGGATGTTTTCTATTCCATGACATGTCGAAAGAACTTCAACAAGCTTATGCATTTGCTGCTCCACTTCCATCAGTGATTTCTGATCAAAGATATCATTTTCACCAGCATAAATAACTGCACATTGCAAAGACTCAGGTAGAATGGAACCTTTTAGGTAATATAATACATCGACTACATGAGCATTATCAATCCCACGGTTAAGATAAGGCCCGCAAGCAACTGGTAGCAATTCTTCAGGCATGTGAATTATAGATGAACTACCTATCAACAAAGCTCGAGCTTTAGTTGAGTTTACTCGATCTTGCATCCAAAACTCAATTATATTTCGTTGAGTTGGTGATGAAATATACCAACTTACAAACACTACACTAGTTAACAAAAAAATGACCAGCAAAATTTGAATGAACAATTTCTTCATAATAGAAAATAATACGGGGGACATCCAAAAACGGCTTTATTTCTAGACTTCATCATTCCTTCTTTAACTTGACCAACGAAAAATATCGAAGAACCTAATCATAAAGTCAAAGCCGAAATCCGGGAAGAACCGGTAGATTGCTGTTTTTTAATTTTTCCGGTCAGTTAAATCCGAAATAAAACAATTATGAATAAATACACATCGCAAATGAAGAAACTATACGCTCTATTTTCTTTATGCATTGGCATCATGTTATTTAGCGGGTGCAACTCGATTGATTTGCCGAAAGGTAAGAGCAAGGGTTACTCATCTTACGCAATATATAAATACTCGCCTGACAGTATGCCGGATTTCTCAAATAAGGAAAGCCGCACGAACGAATTAATCAAAACTACACTTAAACAAAAGTTTAGCGAGCATGGTTTAGAGGAGTCGGAGTCAATTAAAGACGCAGAACTAGTGGTTGCTTTTTTACTCATCGTCCAAGATTCAGCAACTTCAACTGCTATCAGAGACTACTATGTAAACTCTGGCGGTGAAATTCTTAGCAAAGCTCATAAGCTTAATCTCAAGAAAACTAAAGAGTACTATACTGACAGCTACATAAAAGGCTCCCTGATTGTTGATATCGTCGATAGAGAAAATAATGAATTGATCTACCGTGATTATGTTACCCGTAATGTATTTGATTCTCAAAATGAAGAAGAACGTCAACAAGCCATCGTTGAAGCAGTTGCTGAGGTGACTGCAAAATTTTTCCGCAAGTGACTTTCCTTAAATCGAGAATTAAGGACTCGATAAGGTGGTAACTATAAACTCATGAAAAATATAAAGCATTTATTTGCCGGCCTTATCATTTATCCCTTATGCATAACCATTTGTGCGAATTGTACAACTACAAGCAAGCAGCGCTACAAAGTCAGTCACGGAACTATTTACAATTCGTCTAGACAAGAAATACACGATGTCCGTGTTGTTCACGAACCGACGAATGTGGTAGTAGTAACAAACTCGATCTTACCGGATCGAAGCTTTGATCTTGGCTTTGAAAGACGAATGCTAATGGCTGATTACGCGGTCTTCACCTGGACGGATGACGTAGGCAATCGTCATGAACAGATAGTTCATCTACCACGCCCACTACAAAAGGAAGAAGAAGTGTATGAGTTGATCTACACGATCAATCAAAGGGGCAAGGTCTCGGTTCACTTGGTGCCCTTGGACTGAGCTTTACTCAAAGTACTGGATAAGGGTTACCGTTCTATTTCAGTTTTTGGGGAGATTTGATAAAAGTGGCTATACTAAAAGTGATCCGATTTTTTAGCCGGATTATCATAACATTTCTAACGCTCACTTTTGTATTGGAAATCCATGCACAAGAAACTGGGGAAGATGAAACAAGTCTTGTTTCGCGATTTGATATTCGTTACATGTATCAGGATCGTGCCAGCGACTATGAACATCGTGTTATACTGCGCTCTGATAAATCACTTAAATTGAACGATGAATGGGCCTTGGGAACACGAGTGGATTTGCCGCTGAGATATAACGATAGATTCAATGCCCTGGACAATCCAAATGGCGATTGGAAAGCCGGCGTCGGAGATGTGCTGCTGCAAGGATTTATAACACGGCAACGACTGGAACGTATTCGTTGGGGCACGGGAATCCGGACTGTGTTGCCGACAGCAACCGGAGATCAGTTTGGCACGGGGAAATGGCAGTTGGGTGTGGGGGCAGCGTTAGCCTATGATATGCCGGAAATTTCGAAAGGTAGCTATATGGGATTAACTCTTAGAAACCAGTTTGACATAGCAGGTGATAGTGACCGAAACGACATTCATGAACTGGTTATTGAGCCAAAAATGAGATTTAATCTAGGAGGTGGCTGGGCATTTATCACGGCACCAGACATTAGGATCAATTTAGAAAATGATAATGAACTATTTGTCCCGGTTTCTGGACAGATTTCTTACAGTAATGCGACTGCAGTCTATTCGATGGAGGTAGAACAGGCAATTGTAGATGATTTCATTCAATTTGATACACGGATAGAATTCCGAATAGGTTTTTTCTATTAAATCTTAAGTTGCGGACGATCTGGTTCGGGCCAGTCAATGTGATAAAAAGTTCCCCGTGGTTCGTCGACTCGTTCGTATGTGTGTGCTCCGAAGTAGTCACGTTGTGCCTGAAGCAGGTTTTGTGGAAGCCGCGCAGTTCGGTAGCTGTCGTAATAAGCAAGTGCAGAACTAAAGGTCGGGACAGGAACACCATGCTGTGCTGCAAGTGCAACAACTTTGCGCCAGTTGGACTGTGCCTGGTGAATGGCTTTGGTGAAATAGGGATCCAGCAGTAAATTGGCCAGTTCGGGATCGCGATCAAATGCTTCCGTAATTTTCTGAAGAAATGCAGCGCGTATGATACAGCCACCGCGGAAAATCTGTGCAATCTCGCCAAAGTTGAGATTCCAGCTGTATTCATTTTGAGCATCGCGCATGAGCTGAAAGCCCTGTGCGTAGGAGCAGATTTTAGAGGCGTAAAGCGCCTGACGGATCGCTTCGACGAGTTCTGCTTTGTCACCCTTGTATTGGCTGGAGTCGGGGCCTTGTAGTATTTCGGAGGCAGCGGTGCGCTGGTCTTTAATGGCAGAAATGCAGCGAGCAAAGACAGCTTCTGCAATCGTTGGAGCCGGTGTGCCCATATCAAGTGCATTTACCGAAGTCCATTTTCCGGTACCTTTTTGTCCTGCGGCATCAAGAACAACATCGACGAATGGTTTACCTGTTACCGGATCGGCTTGCTTGAGAATATCGGCGGTAATTTCAATCAGGAAGGAGTCCAACTCACCTTTATTCCACTGTGTGAAAATGTCACCCATTTCAGCGGGGTTTAGGCCAAGTATCGTGCGCATCAGGTCGTAGGCTTCGCAAATCATTTGCATATCGCCGTACTCAATGCCGTTATGTACCATTTTTACGTAGTGGCCGGCGCCGTCAGGGCCGATATAAGCTGTACAACTAAAACCACCTTCGACTGGTTTTCCGGGGGCTGCTCCTTCAAGCGGTTTTCCGGTTTCGGGATCAACTTTAGCGGCAATCGCTTTCCAGATAGGTTCAAGGTGTTGCCAGGCATCCTTCGAGCCACCCGGCATGAGTGATGGACCAAAGCGTGCGCCTTCTTCTCCTCCGGAGACACCTGAGCCGATGAATTGCAGACCTTTTGCAGCCAGTTCCTTTTCGCGACGTATGCTGTCGTCCCATTTTGCATTGCCGCCATCAATTATAATATCGTCTTTTTCCAGAAGGGGGACGAGGCTTTCAATTACCTTGTCGGTTGCCCAGCCAGCTTGAACCAGGATAATGATTTTGCGTGGACGTTTCAGAGACGCAACAAACTGTTCGAGCGTTTCAAACCCTTCCAGTCCACCCGGGGTGTTAGGATTTTCAGCGACAAAAGCTTCCATCTTCGAAGTGGTGCGATTGTACACAGAAATCCTAAATCCGTGATCGGCGATATTTAGGGCAAGATTCTGTCCCATTACAGCGAGACCAATGAGACCAATTTCGGAGGTTGCTTCAGACATAGTTGTTACTGATGCTGCGATTAATAAACATTCGTTGTTTCTTCACTAAGAATTGGCTCGCTCAGGAAATCCGCACCGAATTTCATCACAGCACGGCCTGGACCAATCTTTGCACCTTCTGCAATAATGCTTAGGTAAATATCCTTGCCCGGTTCGAGAGTTGTACGTGGGAACGTGACTGTTTGTCCGTCAATTTTGCCTTTCGCATCGCCAGTAACTGAAATCGGTTTGATCGATTCGTTGAAGGTCACTGTCACCGTTCCGCTAACGGGCTCGAATTTGCCCTGATTATTCACTTGAATATTATATGTGGTGCGTTCCTTAACGCGTATTGGGTCCTTATTATCAGCGATCGAAACAGTTACTCCAGGTACTGCCAGCCACTTGGTTTCGATGGAGTCGCTAGCTTGAATTCCGTTTGCGGTCACAACTTTGACTGTATTGGTCGATTCGCCTTTACGAGTCGCAGCGATTTCTGTAGTGATCAACTGACTGGAGCCAACTGGCAACAGAGGAATCATCCAGCCGATTGCATTGCCACTTACGCGACCCAATCCATTGTCGGCAACAGAGCTGCCTTCCGGTAGTACATCTGTTATCCGAATATTTTTCAGATCTGTGTCACCGGTATTTTCGATAGTAATCTTAAATACTTCCGGTTTGAAAACATAGGCTTCTTCCGGGCCGGTTTTGCGGACACGAATACCTGACTGAACAACTTTTACCGGGATTTTGCTGTCGACAGAGTCGTCTGGACCTCCATCGTATGTAGCAAAAACGTAGTTCTCAAACTTGCCTTGTGTAACTGCTTTTGCGCTAAAATCGACAACGAGTTTTTTTCCTGCCGCAAGTGAGTCGATGGTTTGACGTACTTGTGTTGTAGGCTCAAATGCATTCGGTAGTTTGTCTGTAACTATTATATTCCTTGCGTCAGCAGAACCTGTGTTAGCTATCGTTACGTTCCAGGTAGCTACGTCGCCCAACTCGACACTTTCGGGGCCCTGTTTTTTGATCGTCAGTTCAGGTTGTCCGGAAAATAAATCCAGAGCGAGACGATTTTCGACCGATACCGTCGAGGTAATTTGATGATCACCTTCAGTTACAGGTTCAACCGCTACTTCGATGGATACGGTTTGCCCGCTACTCATTGAGGGGAATACCCAGGTTACATCCTTGCCAGAGCGCTTTGCTTCGGGCGTCGCGGATTTGAATTCAATCCCGTCAGGCATTGTTTCGGTTATGCGTACAGGGCCAACGTTTTTAAGGGCATATACTTCGATCTGGTAACGTATTCTACCGCCAACGGGAGCTATCTCAAGCAAAGTCTTCGTAACCCGAATCTGGTGGGTCTCGAGAATATTGCCCGCAGCATCGCTTGCTGTTTCGGATGTAGACTCTGCTGCCATCGGTTGTTCTTGAACGAACGTTATTTTAGTAGATGCTTCCGGAGGAGGAGCAGCACCGTTTGTCGCCAACGAATCAGCCGTCTGGCAGCCTGTATTTACAAGAGCTGTCGTGCTAAAAAGTAAGAAAGTAAAAGTAGAAAGAAATCGATTCATTTTTTCTGTTCTAGGAGTTCGTCGTAGGATGTAAAGAATTTGAAGAATTATTAAGACAATATTCATCAACGTAATTACGCGATGGTTGCAAATCCCAAAATAAAAATTAAAAAAAGACAATCTTATCTGGCGAGCAAGGGTGCAATTGCAAAAGATAGCAAATGATTGACAAATCTCTATTTGCTGTGAATCAAATGCATTCAAACAGGCCGGTTAAATAGTCTGCCGTCACCGTTTTGCTCCTACTCTCAATGCATAAAATTCCTGATATCGCTCCTTTTCGTGCCAAATTGGATGCACTGGATGCAC
Source organism: Puniceicoccaceae bacterium (assembly GCA_050301675.1). Lineage (GTDB taxonomy): Bacteria > Verrucomicrobiota > Verrucomicrobiia > Opitutales > Coraliomargaritaceae > Lentimonas. Next base: position 3,394 of record JBNKZP010000059.1, on the reverse strand, counting down.
AGATGGCTGACCCGGACTTTTACTCCGATCCGCAGCGCGTTGCAGAAGTTTCACGTGAACATCAGCGCCTGAGTAGTCTGGTAGAAAAGTTTGAGGCGTACCATGCTGCCGAGAAACAGATCAAAGATAATAAAGAATTGCTCGCAGATGATTCAGTTGATGAAGAATTACACGAAATGGCCAGCGAAGATATTGCTTCGCTGGAGTCGGAACGAGAGGCTCTGGTTAATTCAGTGCTTCGGGCAATGATTCCACCGGAGGCAACGGATAGTCGCAATTCGGTAATCGAAATTCGTGGTGGAGCAGGTGGCGATGAAGCCAATATTTTTGCCGGTGATCTCTTTCGCATGTACAGTCGTTATGCAGAATCAAAAGGCTGGCGGGTAGAAGTGATGAGTTCAAGCATTGCCGATGTTGGAGGATTTCGAGAGATCATTTTTAGTATGACAGGTGAAGGTGCTTACAAATATCTTAAATTTGAAAGCGGAGTACATCGCGTACAGCGTGTGCCAACAACAGAGACGCAGGGCCGTATTCACACATCGACAGCGACAGTTGCGGTGCTTCCTGAGGCGAAGGAAGTCGATATAGAGATCAATCCTAACGACCTCGACATCTCGACAATGCGGGCGTCCGGCGCTGGGGGGCAACATGTGAACAAGACGGATTCCGCTGTGATGATGGTACATAAACCGACCGGAGTTTCCGTTTATTGTGCCGATGAGCGATCGCAGTTAAAAAATCGAATAAAGGCGCTCACAGTTTTGCGCTCTCGCTTGTTAAAGGCAAAAGTGGATGAAGAAAACGCCAAATACGCAGCCGAGCGAAAGGGACAGGTTGGCACGGGTGATCGTTCCGAACGTATTCGCACCTACAACTTCCCACAGGACAGACTGACCGATCATCGTATAGGGATGAGTTTTTCGCTTTCACCGATAATCGACGGAAATCTTGAGGAGTTGATCAATGGCCTTCAAGACTTTGACTACAATGCACGCATTGAGAATCTGTTAAAAAGTCAGAATGACTGACTTGAAATCAGGCGAATGAAAAATTACGTATGCCGTTGTTGACCATACGAGAAATAAAAGAGCGCACGGAAGCGTTTTTTAACTCCAAAGGTGTCCCGGACGCACGTCTCGATACAGATGCTTTGATCGCCCACGTTCTTGGGTTGAAGCGACTGGAACTCTACCTGGATCTGGACCGGCCACTGACGGAAAAGCAACTGACCTTGCTTCGTCCATTAGTACGACGTCGGGCAGACCGTGAACCGCTGCAGTATATTCTTGGAACAGTCGAATTTTACGGGATGGAACTGAGGGTGGACTCACGTGCGTTAATTCCGCGTCATGAAACCGAGGAACTGGTTGATCAAGTGGTAAAGCAGTTGCACGAAGCGCCCGAAAAAATTTTAGATCTTGGCACCGGCAGTGGTGCACTTGCGCTGGCGTTCGCCCGGAAATATTCTAAAGCACAGATAGATGCCGTTGATGTAAGCTCATCCGCGCTTTCACTTGCCAGAGAGAATGCAGAATCTCTGGATTTGGAATCACGCATTCAATTCTACCAGGGCAGTTGGTTTGATCCTCTCGATCAAGACGGCAATCAATATGACCTGATTGTTTCGAACCCGCCGTATCTGACCCAAAAAGAAATGTCGACTGCTGAACCGGAAGTAATCGATCACGAACCGCGTGGCGCTTTGTTGGCAGGTGTTGATGGCCTTGACGCAATACGGGAAATTTTGAAGAAGGGTGGGGACTTCTTAAAGCGGAATGGACTCCTTGCACTGGAGACTGGTATCGAGCAGCAAGCTGAAATGGATGCGTTGAGCAAAAAAGCAAATCTCAAAGGGCAGTGTATCCATGATCTTTCCGGGCATCCTCGATTTTATTTTGTCGTAAAAATTATGCCAAACCTCCTCTAATTTGTTGCAAGATACGAACTGGAATGTCTACGCCTCGTTTTTGTGCGTTGACGGAGATTGGGTTTTCAACCCGCTCTCATTCCTTATAACGTAATTGAGGTGGTTGATTAACGAACAATATCCAGCCAAACGATCAAAAAGAACTGAGCTAGAATCGCGACGGCTAGCAGGCTATAAGTGAAGATCATGAAAAAGTCTGTCGCAAATCTGCGTTCACGAGGTGACTTTGGTAACTTCTTGAATCGTGGTCTTTTGTCAGGGATGTTTGAATGTGTGCCGTTTACTTTATTCTTACGATTGTGCAGACGTGTGATGCTGTCGGTAAGATTGGTTGGGCTGCTCATAGAAGCTGAATTTTGGCGATCTTAGACAAGCACTTTCGTGCTCCGTGTGAAGTTTAAATATTTCGGTCAAATCAATGAATTCGATAAATTTCACTAATCCTGAGAAGGTTAGTTACATTCAAGGGTTGACGTATGTCAATTGCGACTACATCAATCTTTTTTTTCCAATTCTTCAGTTGAAACTAACACCTTTGTTATTGTTGAAAAGATTATTGTCAGTCATTGTCCTTTTCCTTAGCTTTATGCCGCTTTTACAGGCGGCAGGTGACGGGGTGAGTTCGCATGCATACAAGGTTCACGAAGTTTTTGGACTGCCAATTACCAATTCTATTCTAACTACATGGTTCTTTGCAGCTTTGATAATTATTGCGGTTAAAGTTTTTGTAGGGCGTCCGCAAATGATACCTCACAAAGGCCAGGCAGTCTTTGAATCTGTTTTTGAAGCCATTCGTTCAGTAATTGAGCCTATTGTCGGGCGTAAGATGGTATCCAAAACACTGCCATTATTACTGTGCTTGTTTATTTTTATTCTTATCAACAACTGGACCGGTCTTCTTCCCGGTGTTGGCGCTTTTGGCATACATGATGAAAGCGGACACCTGGTTTATTGGTTTAGACCTGCTAACTCAGATTTGAACACAACTGTAGCGCTTGCCTCCGTTGCAATCTTAGGGTGGATGTACTTTGTTTTTAGATATGCAGGCTTAAAGTTGTTCTTGTATGACGTTTTTGGTAACAAAGCGGATAAGAAAGAAACCCCTATGCCCCTTTATGTTTTTCTGTCGGTTATTTTCTTGCTGGTTGGATTTATTGAGATGATTTCCATTTGTATCCGCCCGATAACTTTGTCGATGCGATTGTTTGGTAATGTGTTCGGTGGCGAAACACTTTTGTCCAAAATTATCGATATGGCGCCATGGTATGTGCCTGTAGCGCTGCCATTTTACTTGCTTGAGACATTGGTTGGGTTGATACAGGCATTGGTCTTTGTCTTACTTACAGCAGTTTATATTGGTCTTATTTGTAATCACGAAGAGGAACATTAAAATTGAATAACGCTTTTTGAAGCAGCATTGGGCCAGAGGCAACTCACAGATGCCTGAATGCTTCAAACTCACTA